>MTOL01000069.1 GCA_002011685.1 Deferribacteres bacterium JdFR-76 | reverse complement strand
GCCGCCAGGATGGTACGGTAAGCCTCCACCGCCGCCTGAAAATGAACCTCGCCGCCCTTCTTCAGATGCGCCTTCCCTTTGTAATAATAGGCTTCCCAGTAGTCCGGCTTCAGGGAAATGGCCTTTTCAAAATTGCGAATGGCTTTGGACTGAAAATCCTGCTTCAGAAGTGCCAGCAGCTTTTCGATGGGAATGATGCCGAATTTGCCCTTCTGATGGTAAGCCCGGCCCATGAGGTAATATGTTTCCGGATCGTTTTCATTCAGTTTTTTGGACAGTTGCAGCCAGGTGAGGGCGGAATCCGGTTTTCCCAATTCCAGCAAAAACAGAGCAACCCGGTTAAGTATCCGGGGATTCCGCGGGTCGGACGAAAGCCGATGTTGCCAGGCGCGAAGGGAGTCTGTAAGGGCATGTTCCTTCTGCTGTTTCGGTTGCGCCCAGAGATCCGCCCAAACCAAGAAGAAAAACAGCAGAAGCACCGCAGGATTCACAAAAGCGAAAAAAAAGGGGCGGAGCAAAAGGGAAGTCCTCGTATGAGCCGGAATACGCAGAAAAAAGATTTTCATTCCAGAAATCATCGCTCCCTCTCGTTTTTTTAATTTATGGATTCCGGCTGGTGAAAACAAATTTTATCTCGTGCAAGGGAACACCGCCAACTTGATGAGAGGGATCTGCAACACATTCCGCACGTGGTGCAGATTGGGAATGCCGCTTCAGGTAAATGCGGATGTCCATGGATGCCCAGAAATTCCTCGGTGCTCCCCTTTCTGTCCTCTGTGAGGCTTTCTGGTATGCATAAAACAAAGAAAAACGTTCACGGCCGTCGAGCAAAAAAGTTAGAATCCCACAGCGGCTTACCCGGAAATCCGGAGCCTACGGAGCAAGAATGCTGTGTGACCCGTGGGATACACTGTCAGCCACGTGGGGCAGAGAACCACACCGGGGGATGGCGAACAATCACTTCTGGCAGGAAAAATTGGCGTGAATCCCGCCGATTAAACCGATTCGACTTGCTCCTCCAATCGTCATCAGGATTCGCCTTGCTTCTCAACATCTTGCTTCATAATTTTTGTCACCACGTTAAAAAAAGTGAACACCGAAACGAAACAGAGAGGACGCCTCATGCGGGTTTTTCAGCTGGAAGTAAACGGGGAGCTGCGGATCGGCCTTCAGGTTGACCGGGGAATGGTGGATTTTACCCGTGCCTACCAGGCCTATTTGTTCCACCGGAAAGCGCGCGTGGCTGGGTGGTACGCCCGCTTGCAGGAACTCATCGAAGCCCAGCTGTTTGGCGAAGAGCTTTTTCTGAAGGTCCTCGATTTTCTCGAGACTCACAACTTCTGGGACGAATTTCTCCTGAACACCACCTTTCGCCTGCGTGCACCCGTGTTGCGGCCCGGCAAAATCATCGCCATTGGATTAAACTATGCGGCCCATGCGGCGGAAGGCGGCTGGACACCCCCCTCCGAACCCATGTATTTCGGCAAAGTGGGATCCATCGTTATTGGTCCGGACGACGCAATTCAGCTTCCAGCTGGAGTAGGCCGCGTGGACCACGAACTGGAACTGGCAGTGGTGATTGGCCGGCGCACAGCCGGAATTCGGGAAGAGAATTACCAGGAATATGTTGCAGGGTACACCATCTTCAATGACGTTACTGCCAGGGATGTCCAGCGCCGGGCCAAAGAGGCCGGCCAGCCTTGGTTTGCGTCCAAGAACATGGACTCCTTCGCGCCCATGGGGCCCTGCCTGGTTACGCCGGAAGAAATCCCCGACCCGCACAATTTAAATATGGAGCTGCGGGTAAACGGCGTCGTCAAGCAAAAAGCCAGCACCTCCGACATGCTGTTCAAAATTCCCAGGCTTCTGATTCACATCTCGCAATACCTCACCATGGACCCCGGGGATGTTCTGGCAACCGGCACGCCGGAAGGGATCAGCCCGCTTCAGGATGGCAATGTGGTGGAGGCAGAAATTGAAAAGATCGGAATCCTGCGCAACACCGTGGTNCAGAAAACCGATTAGAGGAGGCCAACAATGGATCTGGGTTTGAAAGGCCGCGTAGCCATTGTGACCGGATCAAGCCGCGGAATGGGCCGGGCCATTGCGCAGGCGTTCGCGGAAGAAGGGGCTCAGCTGGTGATGATGGCCCGGACGGAAAGCGTGTTGCAAGCAGCGGCAGAGGAAATCCACAAAACAACGGCGGTCAACCCTCTTGTGATTCCCGGTGATGTAACCAACCCGGAGGACATTCAGCGGCTTGTGCAGACGACCCTCGATCGCTTGGGCAGAATCGACATCCTGGTGTGCAACTCCGGGGGACCCCCGTCCAAGCCGTTCGGCGAAGTGACCGACGACGAATGGCAGACCTATTTGAACCTCAATTTGCTTAGCTTTATCCGCCTGGCCCGTGCCGTGATTCCCACAATGAAGGAACAGCGCTGGGGACGCATTCTGAACCTGACCTCCGTTTCGGTAAAACAGCCCATCGCGGGATTGGTTCTCTCTAACGTTGCCCGCCTGGGAGTGGTGGGACTGACCAAATCGCTGGCCAACGAGCTGGCGCCATACAATATCCTCGTAAACAACGTCTGTCCGGGTTATGTGCGCACAGACCGGGTGATCGACCTGGCCGAAACCATTGCCGCCCGGGAGAAGAAAACACCGGAAGAGGTGCTCCGGAGTTACGAAACGGACATTCCGCTGGGCCGGATGGGCACGCCGGAAGAAATTGCCAGCGTCTTCGTGTTTCTGGCGTCGGAACGGGCAAGCTACATTACGGGGGTTTCTTTGCATGTGGATGGAGGGTTTGTACGGGGCGTCTTCTGACGCTTCGGCCTGACGGACCCCAGAACTGCCTGCGGCGCAAAAAGCTTGAGCTGCATCAGCGGAAAGATCTGACCATAAGATGGAAAAAGCGACAAAAATCATCGGAGTCAACCCGGTTAAAGAGGCCCTGGAAGCCGGCAAGCCCATCGAAAAGATCTTGCTTGTCCAGAAGGAAAGCCGCTCCCGTTACGGGGCCATCCTTCAGCTGGCGAGGCAGCGGGGCGTTCCAGTCCAGTACCTTCCGGAGGAGGCGCTTTCCCGAAAAGCAGGGACCAGCCACCATCAGGGAGTGCTGGCCATCGGAAGTGTTGTCCAGACCGTTTCTCTGGAGGAGCTGCTTGATCTTTGCCGGAAAAAGGAAAACCCACTGTTGGTTGCGCTGGACAGGATTCAGGATCCGCAGAACCTTGGTGCCATTCTGCGGTCTGCGGAGGCCGCGGGATTTTGCGGAGCTGTGCTCCCGGCACGCCGGTCGGCTCCTCTCTCTCCCACGGTCACGAAAACTTCAGCAGGGGCAGTTCAGTTTCTGCCCATCGCGAGGGTGGGCAATTTGAACAACGCCCTCCGCCGACTCAAAGAAGCCGGGTACTGGATTGTGGGCAGCGATCAGAACGCTGAAATGAATTATTGGGATCTACCGGCAGAGCTTCCGCTCGTGGTGGTAATCGGAAGCGAAGGAGAAGGGATGCACCATCTAACACGGCGCCTCTGTGACTATGTGGTAAAAATTCCCATGCACGGGAAAACCCGCTCGTTAAATGCATCGGCGGCAGCTGCTGTGCTTTTTTTCGACATCCAACGGAAAAGGGCGTTACCGTCCAACAAAACGGAATAGGAACACGGGGTATTCCGGCAATCCTGCCCGACGAAATGCTTGCGCAAGGTAAACAAATTGGCTATTTTATGAAAGATCTATTCCCGCCGTTTTTAAACACGGAGGTTAAGTCAAAATGGTCGAAAGCAGGTTTGCACAAACCAGGCCACCGGCCGTAGCAGGGATGTTTTACCCAGACGATCCACGCGAGCTGAAAGAGCAAATTGACTTTTTTCTGAACAACCTTGAGGACCATCCCATTGTAGGAGAGATTCACGGGCTGATCTGCCCCCATGCCGGCTATCCCTTTTCCGGACAGGTGGCCGCTTCTGCGTACAAACATCTGCTGTCCCGCGATTATGAAAACGTTGCTGTAATTTCTCCCAGCCATAGAGAATATTTCGAAGGGGCTTCAGTTTTGCCGGTGGAGGCTTACGAAACGCCCTTGGGACCTGTACCGGTGAACATCGACCTCTGTGAGCGGCTCGCCGAACAGGCCGATTTTATCAACGCGTCGTGGTCCGGCCACCGGGAAGAGCACGCGCTGGAGGTTCAGCTTCCATTTCTGCAGCGGGTTCTGGGGGAATTTAAGCTCATTCCAGTGGTCATGGGAGACCAAAACTACGACCACGCGGTGGATCTGGGTGAGGCACTGGCCAAAGTTCTGCGCCATCAGAACGCCCTGGTGGTAGCGAGTTCCGACCTATCCCATTATTACCCGGCTTCGGAAGCAGAGCGGATGGACCGGCGGGTTGCGGACCGGATCAACAACTATGATTACGAAGGATTTTGGGACGACATCGAGACGCATCGGTCCGAAGCTTGTGGGGCGGGCCCCATCGT
>MTOL01000028.1 GCA_002011685.1 Deferribacteres bacterium JdFR-76 | reverse complement strand
TCCCCGTACTCGTTAACGGCCTGTACCCGCCAGTAGTAATAAGAAGCTGGCGAAAGTTCCACCCCTGCGTAAAGGGTATCCTGAATATCCTGAATATCGGCTACGGTGGACAGGCCAAATACAGGCCGACGTGCTACCTGCAAACGGTAGTGTTTTGCACCTTTTGCAGGATGCCAGGCAAACACTGGACTGACAGGAACATTTTCCGTTCCATTTTCCGGCGTTGCCAGCACTGGCGCAACTGGAAAGCCGGTCTGGAACCAAGCGACCTCTGAATATGGCCCATATCCGCCCGGATTTCCGGCGGCGACACGCCAATAGTAGACGGTCTGGCCATCAAGACCGCTGATGGAACGGGTGGTATCTGGTATCCCCGCAAGGCGAAGGAAGATTCCATCCGAAAACAGGCTATCCGTCGCAACCTCTATACGAAAACCGGTGGCTGTCTCAGGACGGCGCCATGCAAGAACGGTTGTTCTCCCCACAGTTGTATCCCCATACATGGGGTTAAGAAGGAGTGGGGACGTAGGAGGAAAAATTTCCACAAAATTGCTTGGTCCACTTTCTGCTGCGTTCCGGCCCACTGCTGTTACAGCGTAAACATAGGGTCCCGGTGTTTCCGGAATAGCCGGCAAATAACGGGTTTCCCCCGTCAGGCCCGCGATGTTTTCTGCCAGGGCAAAATCGCTGTCCCCCACCGCTGTGCTTTTGAACCGGTAAACGACAAATCTCAGCCAGCTGGCGCTATCCGGGGATGTCCAGAGCAAACGGTACAGCGAATCACCAGAGTCGACAGCAAAGACGAGGTTGAGCGGCGGCTGCGGAGCCGCTTGTCCCTTCCACGGCATGGGTGGGGGCAGGGCAGGAAAACGGAAATAATTCTGACGAAGCGAATCGAGAAATCCTTTTGGATTGGATAGCAGGCTTCTGGCCCGGAAAAAAATACTTCCAAACACATTCGCCGTCTTTCGGTTCAAACGAATCTGCCGGGGCATTTCATCCGCAGACCAGCTATAAATACGATATACGGCCTGGCCAGGGTAAATATGTCTGCCATTCGCCTTGGACGCCCACCATGGCAAAAGCTTGCCGTAATCCTGTCCCCCGCCAAAGGGCCAGTAGAGCTGCGGAGCCAGATAATCAACGATCTGTCGGTTAAGCCAAGCAACGGCGTCACAGTAAATGGTGCTATAGGCATCCAAGCCCACAATTCCATACGGCACACCATTTTTCCATATTCCAAAAGGGCTGATACCAAATTTTACCTCCGGCCGGATTACCTGCAAACTGTCGTAAATCATCTGGATCAACAGATTCACATTTTCCCGGCGCCATTCACCTTTGTTGGTCATTCCACGGGAGTATTGAGCAAAGGTGGCATCATCTTCGTTGGTGATCTGGTGCGGCGGATAGGGATAAAAATAATCATCAAAATGAACACCATCCACATCGTAACGACGCACGACGTCCAGAACAATCTGGGTAACGTATTCACGAACCGCCGGGATTCCCGGATCAAGAAACTGGAAATCCCCAATGGTAATCACCCATTCCGGATGCAGTTTGCTTACATGATTGCTGGCCAGGGGATAACTTCCGACCTTCCGCTGCACGCGATAAGGGTTGAACCAGGCATGAAGTTCCATTCCCCTTTTGTGGGCCTCTTCTACTGCAAAGGCCAGCGGATCATAATAGGGATCAGGAGCTCGGCCCTGCTGTCCTGTGAGGTAATAAGACCACGGCTCGTAAGGAGAATCATAAAACGCATCACATTCCGTTCGCACCTGAAAAAAAACGGCATTAATACCGGCTTTCTTCAGTTTATCCAGCAAAGAAATCAGCTCGATACGCTGCCCGAACGTATTCATGGATGGGGAAGTGGGCCAGTCCAGATTCACAACGGTCGCGATCCAGGCCCCACGAAGTTCATATTTGGGAGGGGGAATGCTAAAGAAAATGCTATCGATGATTTGAAAAAGATACAAACGACTACCAACGCACTCACCAACCACATACTGCGGATCATTGAAATCTCCCTTTTGAGCTCTTGTTTCATTAAAAAGAATTTTGCAATAACGGTGCAATCATACATAGAAGAAATTCTTTTTTGATGGAAAATTATGATTCCAGATTTTAACACGATATTCAATACAACAAATACTTCCTGCGAATTCCCTTGAATACCTCCAGTTTTTCCTGCCAGCCTGCGATAATTGCTTCTGCGCTTTTTCCCGCCAGCAATTCCCGGCGAATGGCAGACGTACCCATTGCCCGATCGAACGCTAGGGTGCGCTCCGAATCTTCAATAAATGGATGCCCCGGAAAAAGATCCCGAACGGCTGTTAGAAGATGGATTTGCACTTCCAGAGGCTTGAACCGAAGATAGTCCAGAATGTGGATCTGTACACCACCACAAGGTTCACCGGTAAAAAGAAAATAATACGGCCGGAACGTGATGGGACGGAAGAATACGCCCGGCAGATCGCGCCGGTTCAGTTCCCGAGCCAAATCCTCGCCATCAATCCAAGGTGCACCACAGATTTCAAAAGGTAAAGGCGTTCCCACGCCGTTGGACAGAGTATTCAACTCTCCAAACCCACCGGTTGCGGCCAAAAAAAAGCAGGTTCGGGCCCGCGGCACATGTGGAGAGGTTGGGATCCACAGCAGACCGGTTTCTTCAAACAGCATCTCCCGCTGCCATCCCCGCATGGGAACCACCGTCAACTGACAGCCAATGCCGTATTCTTCATTGAAAAGCTGGGCAAGCTCTCCAACAGTCATTCCATGAACATACGGAATTGGATACATGCCGATGAATGACTTGAGGGAATCTTCCAGAACAGGACCATCCACCAGCAAACCTCCCATGGGATTTGGACGGTCCAGAACAACAAATGGAATTCCTGCCTCGCGCGCCGCCTCCATAGCCAGGGCCATGGTGTAAATGTATGTGTAAGGGCGCACCCCTATATCCTGGATGTCGAAAAGAAGCACATCCACATTTTTGAGCATATTTGGTGTCGGTTTGCGGACCTTGCCATACAGGCTATAAACTGGAATTCCTGTTTTGGGATCGATGTAGCTCTCTATTTTCTCCCCGCCTTTGCGGTCACCGCGGACACCGTGCTCCGGCCCAAAAAGCGCCACCAACTGAACATCATCCCTCCCCGCCAGAGCATCCACCGTCGAACGAAAATCTGCAGTGAAACCCGTTGGATTTGTAATCAGTCCGATCCGCTTCCCGCGAATCAGATCTATCCGCTCCTGAAGCAGGACATCAATCCCCGTCTGCACCTTTTGAGCAAAGGGTCCCATGCTCAGAATGGCCCAGATCCCTGAAACCAAAACAACCAAAAGTACGATACTGCCCCATAAACGCTGTTTCTGTGCCACCGCCACTCCAGGCCCATTTGTTCGGAAAGTTTACAAACAATTTAAGCGGGCCAGCATTTTCTGTCAAGCATTTTCGGCCCGACAAACACAAAACCAAATTTTCTCCCCGAATCGGCTCTGCCATAGCCCGCCAATAACAAGACAAACCTCCACCGGAACCCCGATTTTGCGGCCGGGCTGTTTATTATTCCAACATATAAAATAATACCTTCTCACTATTGCAGAGATTCTCTTCACATCTCATCCTATCTGCCCACCTTTTTCTTGCGAAAGTCGCCCGCGCCAATAAAATTATTTAGCGAAACCGAAGAAATCTGCGAGGTGTACCAATGGTGTTCCGCCAGTTCCACTTGACCCGCAATTACCGCAACATCCTTGATTCTTTGCCCGATGCCATCTTTATTGTGGATCTGGAATGCCGGATCAAATACCTGAACCGTGTTGCAACCGAACTGACGGGCTTCCATCTCGGCCAGCTCAGAGATGAACTGTGTGACGACCTTTTCTGCAATGAACTGATCCGTGCCGATGGCTGTGTGGTGAAAAATGCCCTTTACGCCCGACGCGAGCTACACAACTACAAATGCCACCTGCGTACCCTCAAAAATCACCAGCTGCCGGTTTCCATCAACGCTACCCCCCTCTACAACGAAGAGGGCCAGGTCATCGGCGGCGTCATCTCAGTGCGGGACCTCTGCGAAACCGAAAAGATCAACCTGATTCTCGAACGGGAAAAACAATACCGCGATGCCATTTTAAGTTCTCTCAATGAAGGCGTGCTCACCATCGATCAGGACTGGCACATCACCAGTTTCAACCGCGCGGCAGAGGAAATAACCCGCTGGAAAGCGGAAGATGTGGTGGGCAAGCACTGTTACGAAATCCTTCAGACCAACGTCTGCGGCAGTGCCTGCCCCGTGCGCGAGACGTTNGAACGCGGCGTCTCCGTAACCGACCGGGAAGTAATCCTCACAGATGCCACGGGAAAAAAACGCGAAGTGAAAATCAACACCGCCCTCCTGCAGCTGGGCAACCACGGCCCAATGGGTGCGGTCATCTCCATGCGGGACCTCAGCTATTTCCATCAGATCCGGAAGTCGCTGGATC
>MTOL01000389.1 GCA_002011685.1 Deferribacteres bacterium JdFR-76 | reverse complement strand
CCCGTGGTGGTCTGGGCCAGAAGCATGGACGGCACCAAAGCCACCAGTGCCAGAACCGCAACTAGCAACATAAATTTAGAATGACGTTGCATCGCGTCCTCCACATTTCGTGTTCGACAACGGAAACAATTATTCATTCATAAACTCCTTTACTTTCAAATTGGCCTTGGTATTGAGTAAGACTTCCGTTACCGAAGTACCAGAGGCAAGGGTTGGTTTCACCGTAAGAAGTGTATCCGAACCGTCAATCACATAAAAGGTATAATCCCATCCGGTAACGGCCAGCCTAGCCCATGTAAATTTGGTAAACGCAAGCGCGCTTGCAAGGGTCTTCCTCACCGTATCTTGTTCGGCCGAATTCACTCCCATCATGGCAATCTTAAATACCCCATCCGGGCAGAACTGGGCAAAGGTCACGATGGTCGTATCTTCCGGTGCAGGGGCATTATACAGCCAGCGTTCGCGCTTCTTGATGAACCGGGAATCATTATCGTTCGTTAAGGTGGCGATGTAGAATGTCCCTACAAAGTCTGTGTCCACAAACAGGGAGTCCACTTCCTCATTTCCCACTTGAAACGCATGCTTCCCTGCATCCAGATCCACATACGGGCTGGCTCCTTCCATATTCAACGAGGCCAAAACCTCCCCGTCGAGCTTAACCGTCACCTCTCCAAGATCCGTTGCCGCGTGAATTACCCGCAACTTTGCCTTGAATTTCGGCAGGGGAGGAGCTTCGGATGGAACATCCACACAGCTCGACAGGACAAAAGCAAGCAAAACCAAAAAACCGAGCAGTGTGAATTGCGCCCTGATTTTAGGTTCCATTTTCATGAATTCTCCTTTCTCCTTTTTCTTTGGTTTATCACTTCAGAACCACCGGTCAGGTCTTCCAGGAAAAAAAGCAAGTTAGCAACGGTTTTTCCCGCACATCACCTCCTTCGGGTGTAATGGTGAAAAAATGGTGTACCAAATGGGAAAATCTACAAACTGGGAAAGCAGAATCAGTTAACTCCGCGAGGTCAACGGGTATATCCCTACCCGATGAAGAACATATTTGTCCCACAAAGAGCATCCGCACCGCCAAAAACAAGATTTTTTAGGTCAGCCCCGTAAAAAAACCGAAAAAATGTAACCATTTTAAAACAAATTGTCAAGAAAAAAATTACACCTTTGAAACATGGAGATTTGCACGCTCCCGTTAACTGATTGATTATGAAACAGATCCGTGCCTTATTAGATTCCACAATGAAACATTTTCTGTCAAAATGTAAATATTTGAAAAATTTTTAATCTCTTCCGTTGTCACTATTTTTCACTATAAAAAATTAGCTTGACTCCATCCGTTCCATTCGGTAAATTGTTGCCGTAACCTTTGAAAAGTCAATCTGTTAAGCAATCTTTCGTCTGGAATTCCACCAGGCTTTTTGAAACAGAGTCAACAACAAGCAGAGGAGGGAGCCAACATGAGAATGAAGAAAGCCTTCCAGTGGAACCTCATTATCCTTTTTTTGCTGATCTGCATCCCATCGATGGCGCAAAAAAAGGATCTGCTCAAAAAAGCCGTCCGCCAGGAAAAGGCAGGCTGGATTTATATTCATATCGAAGGCAAACCCTACGAACGTGGATACCAGCATGGGTATCTGCTCTCCAACGAAATTAGAGACGCTGTCACCACGCTCAGCTTCTATGTAAAAAAACAATACGATAGTTCATGGGATTTCTTCAAAAAAACAGCGAAAGACTTGTACTGGCCAAAAGTCCCCACCGAATACCGGGATGAAATCCGCGGCATTTACGAAGGCGCAAAAGATGCGGGCTATAAGGATCTGGAGTTGATGGACATCGTCGCCCTTAACGGCTGGATTGAAACCGCATGGTATTATTTGCCCTGGTACCGTGAAACCGTCGAAAAGAAAAAGACCCGCACGAAAGACCGTCCCAAAGGTAGCTGCAGCGCGTTCATCGCCACTGGAAATGCCACAAAGGACGGGCGTATTGTCATGGCCCACAATTCCTGGTTCGATTATATGGCCAGCCGCCTGTGGAATGTCATCATGGACCTGAATCCCGATTCGGGAAACCGCATCCTGATGCAAACGTATCCCGGTTTTATTCACAGCGGAACAGACTGGTACATTTCTTCCGCCGGAATTCTGGCTACCGAAACCACCATCACACAGTTTTTCGGCTATAACCCCGATGGGATCCCGGAGTTTGTCCGCGTACGTAAGGCAACCCAGTATGCCAACTCCCTGGATGAATGGTTGCAGATCATGATCGACCAGAACACCGGGGGCTATGCCAACGACTGGCTCGTCGGCGACATCAAAACAGGGGAAATTGCCCGGTTGGAACTGGGAGCGAAAAACTACGCGATCTGGCGCACGTTTAACGGCTATTTTGCTGGCTGCAATATTGCCCTAAACGATGAAGTCCGTAGGGAAGAAACGACATTCGACTATGACAATCCGAAGACATCACCTTATTGCCGTTACAGCCGCTGGCAGCAGCTCATGAAGCAATATTATGGCGAAATTGATGTGGAATTGGCCAAAGCATTTATGGCAGACCATTTTGACATCTCCCGGAACCGCTACCAGCCAAGCGCCCGAACACTCTGTGGCCACATTGAACTGGATCCAGAAGGATCTCCAGAGTGGGAAGTGGGGCCCTATTATCCAAGTGGCGCTGTGGACGCAAAGGCGACCGATAGTGCCCTAGCTTCTCAAATGAAAACCTGGGCTTTCTGGGGACATTCTTGCGGCCTGGATTTTCGGGCTGAAGAGTTCTTAAAGCAGCATCCGGAATATGAATGGCAAAAACCGTTTCTGAAGGATATCCTGGCCCAGACATGGACGCTGTTCAGCATCCACCGGTAATTTCAGAGAGGGAGCAAGACAAAGAATTGCAAAATCCGCCCGCCGCGCACTCCATTTGAGGAAGCCCCGCGGCGGGCTTTTTTCATTCAACTAATAAATAAATCGCTGCCAGTTTTCGTCCTGAAGTTCCCCCCGTTTTGTGGAATGAACCAGTTCGTACTCTCCTGTTCCAGCACGATCAACAAAAATAAACTCGACNCCGTTTTCGATGTTAAAATAACGCCAGATCTCATATGGTTTTGATTCCATTGTGCTGGGGAAACGCTCGATTTCATCCGGTTTTCCATAGATGATAAAAACCCGGCCCCGGTCCGTTTGCCAGCCCTCCTTGCCAAACAGCCCATATTTCAGGTTCGCAATCCGCACCCGCTGCATATACGCTTCTCGCTGAATGGGTGGAAAATAACTTTTCCCCTCCGCCACTTTACTCCAGAAGTCCGCGAGAAACTGGCGTTTGCCTTCCAGGGTGGTAAGCTGCCGGTAAAGGCTAATTTCCCGGTTTGTGGCCAGATAGCTGGCCTGTTCAAATTCCCGGTCCAAGGAATCTGATGAAAGGCTCGAGAGTGCCGCCAAAAGCTGTTCCCGTACAGACTGGCTGGCCTTAATATGTGGATTCAGAATGTAGAATTTTTTTTCCTTCTGCAAAATCAGCTGGTCCTGTTTATCCAGAAGATCCACCCGGCACAGATAGGTTCCGGAAGGCACCGAACTCACATTCATCATCCCAGCCTCAATGGCATCCCGTGATCGGTATGTGCGTTGCTGGCGGATCTCCTTCACCTTCCTGCCAGTCCGGTCAAAAAGGCGCGTCCGGACGGTATACCGCTCTCCGGGGGTAATGGAATACAGTTCCATGTAATAAAAAAGAACCGGATCCGTCATAATCCCGAAAATAAGTGTGGGATTCGGGACAACCTCCAGACTATTTTTATAAAAACGGCTTTCCAAATTGGCAGACGGCCGGATGGATGAACAAAACTCCAGATCGCTGGCTTTTGGACCATCCGTGAATGATGGAATTGTTAGCGGAAGTTGGAGACTGTCCCGCCTCATTGACGAAAGGGAATCCACCGCCAGCACCCAGAGGCGGAAATCCCCCTGGGGCAAAACAAATCCGCGCTGAATCACAAAATAGCGTTTGTAAGCAACAGATGCTGTATCCTCCACCACAATCCGGTGCGATGAACGTTCGTTTACAAGAAACTCCCCCGTCGCAGGATTTTTGATCCGGATCCACAACCGCAATCCGCCTATGAAAGCACTGTCCGATTCGGACCAATCATATACCAGATCTTTCGGATGAAAACCGCAATAGACTTCAAGATACCCGCTTTTCTGATCATATCGAAACCGGGCGTAATCCAGATTCAGGAGGAAAGGCCCTTTGGGCCGGAGCCACTGAGCTTTTACAAACTGGCTTTCCCCCAGCATAAAGAACAAAAAAATGGCCCAAAAAAACGTTACTCGTCTCATAAAATCACCTGCCCTGAAGAAATTAAGTTTGCCAGTAACTTAAAGGCTCCCTGATGCACGTTAAGCAATTGCGGATAAAGACAGAGATTGATGTAATACTTCACACCCTTCCCTTCGCGCCACCGCAGGAGGAGTGGAACACCTTCATGGGTCTT
>MTOL01000536.1 GCA_002011685.1 Deferribacteres bacterium JdFR-76 | reverse complement strand
CACTTCTTTGCTGGGAATGTTTGCTCCGACCATCTCCAGTCCCGGGACCTCCGGAAGATTTTGCGGCAGGAGCTGTGCCTGAATATCCCTGGCAATCCGCAGCTCGTCTTCCATCCGCTGTTTTTCCAGCATCTGCTGAACCAGGAAGGCATTCTCAATCCCGATTACAGCTTCATTGGCCAGCAGATGGGCAAATTCCAGAGCTTCGCGATCCAGCTCTCCCCCATCCACCCGGTTGCTGATCCCCACGATCCCCACCAGCCCCTCTTTTCCGTAGAGCGGAATTAGATAATAAATGCCTTCTTCAATAAAACAGGATTTGAACGGAGAAAGTTCAGGCAAATCCACATGGCGCAGGTCGATCCAAGAAGGTTTTTGCAAAAATGCGGCCGGCAGCGCCTGGCGGCACACATCGTCCAGTTTGTGGGCTACATCGCCCACAAGCCCTTTGCTGATAACCGGTTCCCAGCCCCCGTCTTTTTTTAACAAAACGATGCACCGGTTGACAACAAGTTCCCCCATCAGCGAAAATGCCAGAATTTGTGCCACCTGGTCTTCATCCAGATGAGTATTCAGTTCCCGGCTGATTTCAAAGATCGTGTTCAATTGCTGCACTTTCCGGTCCAACTGTTTGTTGGATGCCTGAAGTTCCTCAAATAGCAGGCTTTTGTAAACCGCAATAGAGGCCAGATCTGCCACGGAAGCCAGAAACCGGATGTCTTCCTCACCAAACGTCCGTTGCGGCGACCGTGCACCGAAAGCAAGAAATCCCAGGACCCTGGGCCCGTTTGTCAACGGCAAAACAATTTCGGCTCCGATTTTCTGAAAAAAACGGATCTCCTCTTCGTTCAGGGGGAGGTTCTCTTCGGAAAGCCGGAAATAACGGAGAGGCCAGCTCTTCCAGCCCAGCTTTGTACCGGCCTTTAGCCCTGGAATTCCCTTGGCATTCCTAACCGTAACAGTCTCTTCATCGCCTTCCCGCAGCAGAACGATTCCCCGGCTGATCATCAGCCGGCCCATTGGAATGAGAAGCACATTATTCAAAATGGTCCGCAGTTCAAGGGTGGAATTGAGCAGACGGTTCATTTCAAAAAGGGAGGTCAGCTCCAGGTAGCGCAGTTTTAATTGATGGAAATCGGCGGATTCGATCTCCTGCAAGCGGTCAGCCGACGGAAATGTCAGATCCGGATAATCCATTAGCGTCGCAGTGTGTGGGATTTTTCAATCAGTTTTTTTTGAAGGGCCTTCTGTTCGTCCGTTTCACGGAGATCCCTGTATTTGACCATCTCGACGCGCGTCTCTTTTCCCGGTTTCACATCAAACCGGACCTCGTCCATCAGCATCCGCATCAGGTAAATCCCCAGGCCGCCGCGTTTCAGCTCGTTTAGCCGGTGATTTACGTCTTTTGCCAGAACGGCCTGCACATCAAAACCTTTCCCGTGATCAATTACCTCAACCTTGAGTTTTCGAGAATCCACACCGATACGGACGGTGATATCGCCCCGTCTGTTTCGCGGGTAGGCATGCCGGATCACATTGGTGCAGGCCTCATCCACCGCCAGTTGAATCTTATCCACGTAGTCTTGCGGGAACCCGGCACGGAGCGCGATCTTCCCCACCAGGTCGCGGATCAGCACCAGGTTCTTGCTATCACTGGGCGTAACCAGTAAAAATTGTTCCGTTTTGCGTGGCAACGATTTTCCTTCCCATTCGAGTTCCTGTTTTACGGCTCTGCCACCGGCTAATCGTCCCGCTTTCCGGTTCCGTGCCGATGACCTGTGTTTCCCTTTTCTGCTGTTGCAAAACCAGTCCTACTTACGGATTCCCTCCTGCGTGGTTGCGTTCTGCCGCCGCCCGGTTATTCCGGCGCTTTTTCCTGCGCGTCACGGAATTTCTGAATGGCTTCATCCTCCGTTTTAACAATATCGTACAGCGCCGGGAATCCCAGCAGATCAAAAACCCGGAACACTTTATCACTCAAACAGCACATTTTAATGTCGCCCCCGTTGGAACGCACCTCCTCAATCACGCCCATAAATACCCCAAGCCCGGCACTGGAGATGTAATTTAGCCGGGAGAAATTCACGACGATTTTGTAGCGGCCTTCTTCTATGATTTTGCGCAGCGCCTCCTCAAACTGGTGCGCCGTGTGGGCATCCAGGTATCCCTCAATGTAAAGGACGGTCAGATCGTCCATTTCTTTCCGCTGCATCGAAAACTGATCCATCGTACCTCCTGCCTGTTTACGTTGCACGTACCAAAATGAGCGAAAAATCGTCATGCGGGCGGGCGTGCCCGATGAACTTCAACACCTCTTCTTTCACCACTTCTTTCAACTCCCGGGCCGATCTGTCCCGGTACTTCCACACCAGCTCATATAGCCGCTGGAAACCGAATTCCTCGCCGGACTGGTTGCGGGCCTCGATCAGCCCGTCTGTGTAAAACAGGAAGAAATCCCCTCCACGCCACTTTACATTCCGTTCTTCCAGAAGCCGGTTAAAAACATTTCCGGAATCCAGGGCCAGGCCAATTCCCTGAGGCTGCAGCAATTCCAGACGGTCGTGTCTTGCCGAATAATAAAACACCGGTTCGTGACCTGCACGGCAAAAATATAACTTTCGGCGGGAAGTGTCAAGCAAAGCATAAACCATACTCACAAACGTCTGCCGGTCCACATTCTCGTAAAGCGTCTCGTTGATTCGGATCAGCAGCTCTTTGGGTGAGGTGTAAATCCGCGCGAACGAATTCACAATTCCCTTCAGTTCAGCCATATAAAACGCGGCTGAAATTCCTTTCCCGGAAACATCGGCGATGACAATTCCCAGCGAATGGGAACCGAGCTCCACAAAATCAAAATAATCGCCTCCCACTTCATTGGCCGTAACGCAGAGGGCTTCAATTTCCACGTCCGGCAGCGAGGGCATCTGTTTGGGAAGCAATTTGAGCTGCGTATCATGGGCTACCCGGAGTTCCTGCTCCAGTCTTTCTTTTTCCAGCGATTCTTCTACCAGACGGGCGTTTTCGATGGCAACGGTTGCCTGATCGGCAAAGGCCTGCAGCATATCCTGATCGTCCTGATCGAATCCGAATTCCTCGTGCTTGATGGCGTGCAGCACACCCAGCACCCGATTCTGCGAAACCAGCGGAACGCTAAGAAGCGAGCCGATGTTTTTCTTCCATTTGCGCAGGTAGCTGCTCCGGGAATCGCGGCTGATCTCGTTGATCAGCAGTGAGCGTCGGTTTTCCAGTACCCAGGAAGTAATGCTTTTCTCGAATTTCACCGGCAGCCTGGCCAGCTCCTTCTGGCTGAGGCCATTGCTGGAGACAACCCGCACCTCACTGCCGTTCTCTACCATTTCCAGCCAGGTACCGTCCGCACGCAGTACATCCCGAGCCAGTTCGGTCACCTTTTCAATCACCCGGTTGTATTCCAGCACCGTGCTGATCATCCGGCTGAGGTTCTGCAGAGAGGCAATTTCATTCATCTTTTTATCAAAGATGCTGGCCGTGGGCAAATGGAGCAGCAGGTTGATTTCCGTAAAGGCCAGATAGATGGTAATGAAGTAAAATACAAAGGAATCAAATGCGCCCACGGTGAGGCTAAAGCGGCTGATTTCATCCAGCACATTGGAACGAAAAACCAGAATAATGGCAGGCAGAACCGCCAGGCCACCCCAAAAAGCCAGATATTTTTGCCGGCGGTTCAGATAAGTAACCCAGGAAGATCGGAAAGAAAGAATCACAAGAAATAGGAGCAAAAAACCCAGGAGAATCCACTCAAACGGAGTGCGTCCCTGGAACGTCCACTCCACCTGAACCACAGTACGCGATAGATGTCCATACACAACCAGCCCACCAAGAAGCACCAGCGATGCATGAAAAAGACGGTGGGTTTTTCGGCGGCTTTTGTAAAAGACCAGCGTCCGCAGCAAAATCAGAATGTTGATCATAAAAAGGGTAAAAAACACGGAAATCAGCATGCGCAAAAAGATGGTTTCCAGGGCAGGATAAAAGGCAAACAGATTGTGCAGGGAAAAGGAGCTGGAGCGGGAGAAAAGCATTCTTGGCACCAGGACAACCGCATACAGGCCGATCAGAGCAAAAAATACGGTCCGCAGCTTGTAAAGAATGTTTTTCTCTTCGATATACCGCCGGCCATACAGTGTAACGCCATACAGCAGGAACGTGGCAACAATCAATCCTTCTCGCATCCAGTAGAGGGTAAGTGGCAGATCGCTCATATATGGGAAAGCCAGGTCCAGAGCCAGCACGACTGCCAGGAACAGCAATCCGAGAAGCACCATAAAAAAATTTCGCTGGCGGGACCAGAATGTTGTTGAAAGCCACTTCATGGAGTGAACACCCGAAGATCCCTTGGCATTCCTGGCGTTTGCCACTCACCCAGGATGTTACCTTTCCGATCCACCTTGGCTACCGCATAATTCCAGGCATCCGCCACCACACATGCTCCATCATATTCATCCACATCCAGGGCGACAATTCGCGGGAAGCGGTCCACT
>MTOL01000534.1 GCA_002011685.1 Deferribacteres bacterium JdFR-76 | reverse complement strand
ACTGGTGATCGATCCGGGGAACGGTACGGCGGGCCCGCTGGCCCGGGAATTTTTTACCAGCAAGGGTCACGATGTGAAGTGCATTTTCTGCGAACCGGATGGCAATTTCCCCAACCACCTGCCGGATCCAACTGTCCTGAAATACATCCAGACCCTGCGCGAAACGGTGTTGAAAGAAGGTGCAGATTTGGGGATCGGTTATGACGGCGACGCAGACCGCGTGGGCATCATTGACAATAGGGGCCGCGTGGTTTTTGCGGACCGTCTGCTGGCGATCATTGCCCGGGACCTGCTGTCACGCAAACCCGGCTCCAAGGTGATTTTTGATGTGAAATGTTCCCAGAGCCTGGCGGAACAGATCGAAAAGCATGGCGGTGTGCCAATCATGTGGAAAACCGGCCATGCCCTGCTGAAGACGAAAATGAAAGAAGAGGGTGCTCCGCTGGCGGGGGAGATGTCCGGCCACATGTTTTTCGGCGAAGATTACTACGGTTTTGACGATGCCATTTATGCTTCAGCCCTGCTGGTGCGTATTCTGGCGGACTCCGGCAAAACCATGGCGGAAATTGTGGACGAGATTCCTTCGTTTTATTCCACGCCGGAGGTACGCGTTGACTGTTCTGAGGAGGAGAAATTCCAGATCGTTGCCGATCTGGTAAAATATTTCAAGGATCGTTACGAAGTGATTGATGTGGACGGGGCCCGCGTTCTTTTCGGCGATGGCTGGGGGCTCGTGCGCGCTTCCAATACCCAGCCAGTGCTAGTGCTCCGTTTCGAAGCCAAAACCGAAGAGCGGCTGAAGGAAATTATCGACCTTTTTATCCGCAAACTGCGTGAGTACCCGTCCGTAAACGTGAATCCGGAAGATTTTCAGATTGTTAAACCGTAACCGCACAAAAAGAGGGGGAGTGCCTTTTCCCGGGGCGGTTTCGCTGTACCGGACCTCGCGGGATGGCTGGAGCAACACCGGCGTTGCCCCGGAGGCAATTGTCGAGAAACGAACCGAGTAGCGGGCGCCTTTTGTCTGGCGCCCTTTTCGTTTAAAAGAACTTGAAAGAAGAGAAAAGCGGCAGAGGATCCTGTAGAAAGATCAATAAAAATCAGAAACGGAACAGAAAGAGAAACGATGCCTTTACGGAACAAAACGAAGTGGAAAAAGAAAATTCTGGCTTTTTTGGCCGAAAACCCAACACGGAAATTTAAGGCGAAGACCATCGCCCGGGCCCTGAACGTTCAGCCGGAAGTTTATGTGGACTTCCGCAATTTTCTGAAGGAACTGGCCCGCCAAGGCAAAATTGTGAAAGTTGGCCGGAACCTCTACCGGCTGGAGAAGAAGCCACCTCTGGTGGTGGGACAGCTGCGGGTGAAGAGCCAGGGGTATGGATTTGTTCAACTGGAGGAGACGGGCGAGGAAGTTTTCATTTCTCAGAAGAACATGGGAACCGCCCTCGATGGGGACATTGTTGCCGTTGAACTGTTTGCCAAGGCAAAAGATGGTCTGCTGGCCGAGGGACGGATCGACCATGTCATTGAGCGGAAGCGAAAGTACATCGTGGGCACTTTCAAGAGGGGTAAATATTTTGATTATGTAGCGCCGGACGATCTGAAAATTCCCTGGGATATCATCATTCACGATGAGTTTACCATGGGTGCCCGTCCCGGCCAGAAAGTGGCTGTTACCATCGATTACTGGGAGGATCCGGGGCTGAACCCCACGGGCCGGGTGGTGAAGATTTTGGGCTATCCGGATGAACCGGGTGTGGACATCGATTCCGTTGCGCTGGATTTCAACCTGCCGCTCTCCTTTCCGCGGGAAGTGGAACGGGAGGCGGCGCGTATTTCCACGAAGATTGCGCCTGAGGACCTGAAGGGCCGGCTGGATTTGCGCGAACTGGTTTGTTTCACCATCGATCCGGAAGACGCCAAAGATTTCGACGATGCTGTGTCGCTGGAGGAACTGGAGGACGGAAACTACCGCCTGGGAATCCATATTGCCGATGTGAGTCATTATGTAAAAGAGGGCGGTGCCATCGACCGCGAAGCGATGGACCGGGGGACAAGCGTTTATCTTGTGGACCGTGTAATTCCCATGCTGCCGGAAAAACTGTCCAACCAGATCTGCAGCCTGCAGCCCAACAAAGACCGGCTCACCTTCAGCGTCCTCATCCGGATTACACCTGCCGGCGACGTGCTGGATTATGAAATCCGGCCGTCGGTAATTCACAGCCGCCGCCGTTTTACCTACGAGGAAGTCCAGGAGATTCTGGACCGNGGTGAGGGGGAGTTTGCAGATATTCTCATCAAAATGCGGGATTTGAGCCAGCAGCTTTACCGGCGGCGTCTGCAGGCCGGGAGTCTGGATTTCGAAACGCCAGAGGCAAAAATCGAACTGGATGCCCAGGGACGGCCGGTTGCCATTCACCGGAAAGAACGGCTCCAGAGCCACCAGCTGATTGAGGAATTTATGCTACTGGCCAACAAAATCGTAGCGGAACACGTAACCTTTCGGCTGGCTGATGGCCGGAAAGGAAGAAAGAAGCTACCGTTTGTATACCGCGTGCACGAGCGGCCTTCGCCAGAAAAGATGCGCGACTTTGCCAACCTGGTGCAGTCACTGGGGTATACCTTCCGGCCACCACAGCGTGTTTCGCCCAAGCATTTGCAGAAAGTACTGGAGCAGGTAAAAGGCTCTCCGGAAGAGGACATCATTAGCCAGGTAATGCTCCGATCCCTGATGAAGGCCAAGTACGACACCAAAAATGTTGGGCATTTTGGGCTGGCGTTCCGCCACTACACCCATTTTACGTCACCCATCCGCCGGTATCCCGACCTCATGGTTCACCGGCTGCTGAAAGAGTACATGGATTCGCCCAGCGAGAGCCGTGTCGATTACCTGCGGGATCATCTGCCGATTGTGTGCCGGGTAGCTTCGGACCGCGAGATTCAGGCGATGGAAGCCGAACGGGAGTCGGTGAAGATCAAGCAAACGGAATTCATGGCGGACAAGCTGGGAGAGGTGTACGATGGCATTATTTCCGGCATCGTTCCGTTTGGCATCTTTGTGGAAATTGTGGATTACCTGGTGGAAGGGCTGGTACATGTTCGCGATTTGCCCGGAGACTATTACATTTATGATGAACCCAACTACCGACTGGTAGGGAAGATCACAGGCAAGGTGTACCGCCTGGGCGACCGGGTGAAAGTGCAGGTGGTACGGGTTCTGCCCGATGAGCGGATTATCGATTTCCGCCTGGTGGCCGAGGAAGAAGAACGCGAAGCCAAACCGGCATCAAAGCGGCGTAGAAAACGGCGCCACCGGTGAGGACAGGTAAGATTGTTCAGGGGAGTTCGCCTGCCCGTCTGAGCAGATCCTCAAGGGCCTGCCGCAGCCTGGGAAACTGGAAGCGGAATCCAGAGTGAAGCAATTTTTCTGCGGAGATGCAGCTTCCTTTCAGGAGGGTGTCTGCCATTTCGCCAAAGGCAATCCGTAGCATAAGAGCTGGAATGCCGGGCAAAAGAGGCTGTTTGTTCAGTAGACCGGCCAGGGTATATACCAGTTCGGCATTGGTTACGCAGTGAGGTGCAACGGCGTTGTACATGCCGGACCAGTCCGGGCGTTCGGCTGCGGTGCGAAAAAGGGAAACCACATCCGCGATGTGAATCCATGGAAAAGGCTGGGTTCCAGAGCCGAAGGGGCTGAGCAGCCGGAGCTTTGCTGGGGGAAGCATCCGTCCGAGAACACCGCCTTCCGGTGTTAACACCACACCCAGCCTGAAGATGACGGTCCGAACGCCCTTTTCCTGAAAACGCATCGCTGCTTTTTCCCATTGGGTACATACCATGGCCAGGAAGTCGCTGCCGGGAGGGTCTGTCTCTGCGTGCGGGCTGGGGGATGACTGAAGCCCATAATAGCCCACTGCCGAGGCGGAGATGACCGTTTTGGGCCAGATGCCAAGTTCGGCATAGCGTTCCCACAGCAGTTCGATTGTACGCACGCGGCTGGCGAGAATTTCCCGTTTGCGGTGACGGGTCCAGCGTCTTTTGCCAATATTGGCACCGGCCAGGTGAACGAGGACTTCCGTGCCTGCCAGTGCTTTTTCGGGAACGGATGCCTTTTCCGGGTTCCACCGGAAACATTCTGCAGGTGGCGGCACTCGCTTGCAGGTTCGGGAGAGAATTCGCACCTGATGACCGGAGGTTTGCAGTTCCGGAAAAAGATACCGTCCGATCAGACCTGTGCCGCCGGTAATGAGAATGGTAGCCATCAGAAATTGTGGGACTATCCCAGAGTTACGTCCAGGTACAGCATAACCAGGACGCCGGCCAGGGTACCAAAAGTGGCCAGGCGTTCGTGACCCTGTCGGTGGGTTTCCGGGATGATCTCGTCGCTGATTACGTAAATCATGGCACCGGCTGCAAATCCCATGGCGTAAGGAAGGATGGTTTGCATCGTGGTTACGGCCCAGGCACCAAGTACAGCAAGGGGAATTTCTACCATACCGGCTCGGATCCCCACAAAAC
>MTOL01000281.1 GCA_002011685.1 Deferribacteres bacterium JdFR-76 | reverse complement strand
GGACGGTGCAGTGTCGGCGGGAAAAGGTGAACCTCGTGCACTTCGTCCGGGTCACGATCCGAGTTTTTGGCAAAAAAAGTGCATTTCAGGCCATTTTCCGGCAGGGCAACCAGAGTGTCACACATCTCCGCTCCACCAATCCATCCTGTCAGCAGGCTCGATGGCAGGCGGGTCCTGTAAATCCCGGACCCGCCCACGGCCATATGACTCAGCACTTACCTACGAACAGCCGAGCGAATTTCCACAATTCAGACAGCGGTAACAGTTTCCGTTCCGTACGGTGATATGGCCGCACACGTTACAGGTTGGCGCATCTCCCATCAGGCCTGCCAGCAGATGATCCAGTTCGTGGGCAGTATGGCCGTTACCTCCCGATGCCTCTGCGCCCGGCCCGCTACTTGCTGGAGCCTTCGCTTCCATTTGCAGGGTGCTGGCACTGCCCTCCTCACCGGTGGGCTGGTCCCCCTGAATGTTCGGTTTCACGTGCAGAAAATCAGTGCGGCCCAGGTACTCCATCCCCAGAACCCGGAACACAAAATCCAGCACGGATGTACAGCTTTTAATATTGGGATGATCCACAACCCCCGCGGGTTCGAACCGGGTGTACACAAATTTTTCCACATACTTTTCAAGGGGAACCCCATACTGCAGTCCCATCGACACCGCTACGGCAAAACAATTTAATAAACTCCGGTATGAAGCGCCAGCCTTAAACATGTCGATAAAAATCTCGCCCAGTTCGCCGTCTTCATACTCGCCGGTTCGCAGGTACACCTTATTTCCGGCAATGTCGGCACCAATGGTAATACCGTGCCGCCGCTGTGGGAGCGGCCGCTTTTCGCCGCGCTTCAGGACCTTCTCTTCCGCTGGCCCTTCTTCGCTCCCTGTACGCAGCGGCTGCGATAGTTTGGACCCATCGCGATAAATGGCCACCGCTTTTAGCCCCAGGCGCCAGCCTTCCACATACAGGCGTTCGATCTCCTCCACAGATGTTTCCTTTGGTACGTTGATAGTCTTCGAAATGGCGCCGGAAAGGAAGGGTTGCACAGCCGCCATCATTTTCAGGTGTCCCATTGGCGCGATGAAACGCTTACCAAGCCCACAGCGATTTGCACAGTCGAAAACTGCGTAATGTTCCGGTTTGAGATGAGGCGCTCCTTCCACCGTCTGGGCTCCACCTACGTAGATTTGAATCTCACGGATCTGGGCATCTGAGAGCCCGCGGCGGCGCANCTCTTTGGGATTCAAATGNGGCGTGTAATCGTCCAGCGTTTTGAATTTATTGACATATGCCTCTGCCTCGCGGATCTCCTCATCCCGGTATCCCAGCCGTGTCAGGTCGGCCATGGAGAGGTAAGGAGCCCCCTGCAGCGTACCATGCCCCAGAACATAGTCCACGATATCTTCAATCGCTTCGGGACCGTACCCCAGGGTCTGTAGTGCCCGCGGGATCGACTGATTAATAATCTTGAAATATCCGCCCCCCGCCAGTTTCTTCCATTTGACCAGGGCAAAGTCAGGCTCGATTCCCGTCGTGTCGCAGTCCATCAACAGGCCGATGGTTCCAGTGGGAGCCAGGAGGGTGGTCTGGGCGTTCCGGAATCCGTACCGCTGGCCCAGCTGGAGGGCGGCGTCCCAGTCTTCCCGCGCGGCTTCCAGCAGAGCTTCATCCTCCAGTACATCCTTGCGGATTTCCTCCACAGCGGCACGGTGCATGCGGATCACTTCCAGCATGGACTCGCGGTTGGCTTCAAAACCGGGAAACGGCCCGGTGTGGGCGGCGATTTCCGCGGAAACGCGGTACGCGTGGCCGCCCAGAATGGCGGTGAGTACTGCCGCGTAGGCCCTGCCCTCCTCGGAATCATAAGGATAGCCCTTGATCATCAGGAGGGCACCGAGATTGGCATAGCCCAGCCCCAGTGGCCGAAAATCGTGGCTGTTGCGGGCAATTTTTGCAGTGGGATACGAGGCAAAATCCACCAGGATTTCCTGTGCCAGGATGAAGATCCGCACGGCATGCCGGAAAGCTTCCACATCAAACCGCCCATCCTCGCGCAGAAACTTGGTCAAATTGAGCGAAGCCAGATTGCAGGCCGAATCATCGATAAACATAAATTCGGAGCACGGGTTGGAGCTATTGATCCGCCCGGCCGCCTTACAGGTGTGCCAGCGGTTGATGGTCGTATCGTATTGAACCCCTGGATCGGCACAATGCCAGGTGGATTCGGCAATAAGGCGCATCAGATCACGGGCCTTGTACGTCTCATAAACTTCGCCGGTGGTCCGCAGCGTGGTCTGCCAATCCCCATCGTTAAAATAGGCTTCCATAAATTCATCGGTAATGCGGACGGAATTATTGGAATTTTGCCCGGAAACGGTGCGGTATGCTTCGCCGTTGAAGTCGGCCGAATAACCGGCGGCCATCAGGGCAGCAACCTTCTTCTCTTCCCGCATTTTCCAGGTGATGAAATCCACAATTTCCGGATGGTCCATATTTAGGCAAACCATTTTGGCAGCACGCCNGNTGGTCCCTCCCGATTTGGTGGCCCCTGCGCCTTTGTCCAGAACTTCCAGAAAGGACATGAGCCCGGAAGAGGTTCCGCCACCGGAAAGTTTTTCTTGCTTTCCGCGGATTTTGGAGAAATTGGTTCCCGTTCCCGAACCGTACTTGAACAGCCGGGCCTCGGTCTTGGCCAGTTCGAAAATCGACATGAGGTCATCTTCAACGGACTGGATGTAACAGGCGGACGCCTGCGGGCGAACGTAGCTGTCCGGAATCTCTTCCACATCTCCTTTCTCGAAATTCCAGGCAAAATTCCCTGGACTCCCTTTGATGCCGTACTTATGGCTGAGGCCTACATTAAACCATACGGGCGAGTTAAAAGCCCCGATCTGGTGAACCAGCATGTAAGCCAGTTCATCACGGAAATTCTTCGCGTCTTCGTCCGAGGCAAAATAGCCCTGTTCTCTCCCGAATCCGGCAATGGGCTCCACAATTCGGGCAATCACCTGTTTGACGGAAGTCTCATGGCCGGTTTCCGGTACACCGGCCTTTCTGAAATATTTGGAAACTACGATGTCCGTTGCCAGCTGAGACCAGAACTTGGGAACCTCCACATTCTCCATTTCGAACACAACGGTCCCGTCCGGTTCAGTGATTCTGGAAGAGCGGCGTTCGTATTCTATCTGATCCAGCGGGTCCTTCCCCGCCTGGGTAAAATGCCGGTGAATACGCATTCCGGTTCCCCCGAATTCCGGTCCTTCCTGCAGGGACACCTGCTTCTGCACTGCTTTTCCTGCCATTCTTTCCCTCCCAATGCTGTCTGAAATGATCCGGATCAGTTACCAGATATGGTGTGAATAACAATATATGCTACAAAATGTAGAACACTAATTCAAAAAATCAAGCATTTTGTCTTACCGGAAAGCAGGCCGTTGTATAACTCCAGAAAGAACAGGAGATTCGGCCTGGAAGAAAAATTCGGGCCCCGGGAATGTGTCCGGAGCCCTATTTCTCAGTAGTTCAGCCCAACATTCAGCCGCAGCTGGCGGCCAGGATGCGGATAGCCTTCCAAGACCTCAAATGTCCGGTCAAACAGATTAAACACCCCGATCCTGACAGGAACCTCAAAGCGGTTCCAGTGGAGAGTCAGGGACACAAAGACGTCGCTTGTACGGTAGGCGGGCAGAAAAGCGGAGTTATCCTCCTTCGTGAAGCGCTTGTCCACATAACGNAAACGGTANGCCACTTCAATGCCGGCCTTTCGGAAGGCCAGCCGCACATCGGCTTTGTTCTGCGGGCGATAAATCAGCTGCTTGCGGTACGCTGGCGTGCCAGCCGCATCATTTTCCGCATTCATAAACGTGTATCCGGCGGAGAGGGAGAATCCCACCGGAATCCACTGCCACTCAGCACGGGCTTCCACACCGGCAATCCGCGCCCGATCCACGTTATCCGGCCGCCATTTGCCATCGCTGGCCGGTCCCCAGACGATCAGATCCTTCAAACGGTTAACAAAATAGGTACCTTCCACCGCCAGAAGATGATTCTGCTGCCTCCCCAGTGGTACCTGCCACAGGAAGCCGGCATCGTACGTGAACCCGATTTCCGGCTTCAGATCGGGATTGCCGGCACTCCACATATCTTCCGGCCAGTAGAGGTCGAAAAAGGAAGGCATGCGGAAAGAGCGGCCCAGGTTGGCCCGCAGCGTAAGTTTGCCGGTACGGAAAACAGAGTAAAGGACTCCAATGCGCGGGTTCAGTTCGCTGATGTTGTCGTACCGGTCAAAACGCAAAGATGGAAGAATCAGGAGGCGACTCTGTTCCGGTACACCGGCATGGGCCCCGAAGCGGAACAGCTGCAGCCGGGTTTGCACAAATAGGCCGTGGACGGAACGCCGCTGCCTGCCCACGTCGCTGCTGTTCAGCCTTTCGGTGCGGAATTCGTACCCGAAAAGGAAGCGGACCGTTGAAGCTGCCTGCAGGCTCAGCTGTGCCTGGAGCCCTTCGGTGCGGTTCCGGTGGCGGCTGCGGATACCAAACGCAGG
>MTOL01000467.1 GCA_002011685.1 Deferribacteres bacterium JdFR-76 | reverse complement strand
TTTAAAAATTGCTTGGAGATGTACTTATCCAGCCTGGTCATACAGCTCGTATTTCCTCATGAATTTCGGTTTCAGTTTTTCCCACTGGATGGGCCGGTATTCGCGGACGGTGTACAGGACCAGGTACAGTCCCAGTAAACCAACAATAACATTGGCCGACCACATTGCCACAACGGGGCTGATTATCTGGCGGTCGGCCAGAGTTTCGCCCTGGATGAGAAAAACCCAGTAGATCAGGTAGAAGAGAACGGCGATACCGCCCGAAACGCCCAGGTTTCCTTTTCGGGATAATACGCCCAGCGGGGCTCCCACAAGAACGAAGATGATGCACGCAACGGGAATGGAGTATTTTTTATGAATCTCTACCCATAATGAATCGATCTTCCGGGAATAGCTGCGGATGATCCGCAGCTCCATCTGAATCTGAGATTTGAAGCTGATCAGGCGGTTTTGCAAGCGAACCGCGACACCGGGAGGGAGCGAGCGAGCAATCTCCTCTTGACCGGTGGGAGGTGGTACCGGCTTTTCATCGGCCGCCTCAACCTTAAAAAGGGTTGTATCAATCCCTTCCACCATCTGGCGGGCAATGATTTTGCGGATTGTTTCCCGTTTGGTCTGGATACTTTTTTCGTTCTTACGGATCAAATCTTTGAGCATGGCGATGGTCATTTCACGGTCGCCTCGGATGCTGGATTCGCTGCGCTTCAGGGAAAGGCCAGGGATCTCCACATTAATGCGGTATCGCTGAAATTTGAGGATCCGGTATTTTTCGTAGTCTTTTACGTCGATCTCGTGGATTTCACCATCGAAAAGCGTGAGGAACATTTTGTCCGATTTTTCTTCGAATTTGAGAACGCCATATTTCGCGAAAATGGTCCGCCGGACGTTTGGATCGCTGCGGTCATCGATGACGACGGTACGTAGCCGCGAGGAGTCGCCTTTTTCGATGACCTCTTTGGTAATAAGGTTCATGTCGGGGATATCGCTGAAGACCACATTGGGTTCAACACGCAATGTGGGGCGTTTCCGGACAATATCGTCGCGCAACAGGCGTGCCCGGTGGTTGAATTCTGGCAAAATGGTGTCATTAAACAGAATCATCGCAGCGGTAACAAAGAGGGATAGAAATAGTACCGGCAGCAGCAGCTGATAAAAACTGACACCGCCGGCTTTCAGTGCGGTGATCTCGTTATCGGCGGAAAGCCGGCCGAAGGTCATCAGGGTGGCGATGAGGACGGCCATGGGGACGGCAAGGGCAATCATCCACGCCAGATTGAGGTACAGGAATTCCAGGATCGTGGATAGTTCCAGGCCGCGGCTCAGCAAACGGCCCAGATCTCTCCAGACCAGATTCAGCATAAAGATCAGGGTGAGCAGGCCCAGACCAAAAAAGAAAGGACCGACATGTTCGCGGATGATATATCGGGAGATGATCGCTGGCTTCATCAGACTTGGCTCTTCAGGCCCGTGCGTGCAAATTCATTTTTTTGAGAATCTCCGGAACTTCTGGCTCACGAACATCGATTAAATATAGACCAAATCAGCCGATAAAACAAATGGATGTTCGCCTCAAGCAGATTGATTTCCTGCTGCCAATACGATGCAGGTTCGAAATTGGACGGAATGGGTGCCCAGCAAAGGGCAATAATAGGCGTTTTGCATGAACCGGTGGAACATCTTTTTTTTCATTTTCCGGTTGAAATTGGGGAATGGGTGTGTTAAAATAAAAAGTTGAAAGAATAAAACGCAGGAGGGGATCTCCAGGCCGCTTTGCTAACGGGAATTCATCAATGACCCGAATGGAAGAGGAATTGTTGATTTCGCGGTGGAATTTCGTTTTTTACGTTTTCTTATGTTTTCACGCGTACGCATCGGCGTACTGGTTAGCTTAGCGGCGGGTATTTGGGGATTCTCTCCAGCGGGACCGGTCTGGGCAAACGGGCCCAATTCTTTCGCCAGCTACCTGAAATTCCGCAATCCCATTATCCGTACATTGATCCCACGCAGTTATGGAGGATTGCAGCTTGCGCTGCGGTACACGCCTTACTTCCGCAACAAGATTCCAGGGCTCCAGACCGTTTACGAAATCCCTCCTGACCGCAGCTCTGTGACGATTGAGCACCGCCTGATGGGGAAACCGGTGCTGACCCCCGTTATTTTGCCATTTGATGAGTATTTGAGCCTTCGCTATTCTCTGGAGAAAGAAACCCAGCGGAAGCAATTTTTCGTTCAGGCCCTGGAACAGCGGTCGGATCTGTCGCGCCGCGGCGGAGGGATTGGGTTCGACATCCCCATACCCATCAAGAGCCAGGCATTTCAGCGCATCTTTGGCGGCAATACGGTGGGCCTCAAGGTGGTGGGAAATGTGACCATCGACGGTGGGCTGCGCCACGAAAAGCGCAGCCAGGTCAAAACCGCCATCAACCGCCAGTCAGACTATAATTTCCGCATGAAGCAAACTCAGCGGTTCACAGTAAAAGGCAACATTGGCCAGAAGGTAAATGTTTATGTGGATCAGGATAGTGAGCGGCCTTTTGAATTCGAGAATGCCATCCGTTTGGAATACAAGGGGTTTGAAGATGAGATTGTGGAAAGCATCCAGGCCGGGAACGTCGCCCTTTCGCTGCCGGCCTCGCGCTTTGTAACCTTCAGCGCCAAAAATTCCGGGCTATTTGGCATCAAGGCCAATATGCGGCTGGGCAATCTCAAGATGACTGTGATCGCCAGCCAGGAAAAGGGCCAGAAAAAGAAACTGACCATCACCGGAGGCGCCACTTCGGAAGAAAACAAAATTAACGATTATGAGTACCGCGCCGGCACATACTTTTTTCTGAATTATTATTACCGCGAACAGTTTAAAAAGCTGGANAATCAGGGCAATCACATCTACGACCCGCGCCGTTCCATTAAGCGGATTGAAGTGTACAAATCTGAGGACGGATACCAGAGCAAAGTGGGAGAAGGTGCCGTATACGGCTGGGCCATTGCCTACCCGGATCGCGCCAATCCGGAAAATCCCGATACCACTGTGGTCGATCAGAACCATTACAACGGCTATTTCATTCGACTGGAGCAGACCGAATACTTCGTGGAGAAGGATCTGGGATATATTGTACTGGAGCAGCCGCTGCGCAAAGGTGAGGTGCTGGCGGTGGCCTACGAAGATTCATCTGGCAATGTTGTCGGCGATATCGACTACCAGGGCGCCAGTGAAGGACGGCCAATTATCCTGCAGCTGCTGAGAACTAAGAATCCCCTGGCCAGCGATTATACCTGGGATCTGGAATGGAAGAATGTGTATTATCTGGGAACCCGCAATATCGACAAAGAAGGGTTTGAACTGAAAATTTACTACAAGCCGCCCAGTGGAGATCCACAGGAGACGATCAACATCAACGGCAAGCCCGTTTCTTACCTGAGCCTGCTAGGGCTGGACCGCCGCGATCTCAATGGCAATCCAAATCCGGACAACTTGCTGGATGACGACCCGAACATCATCAACTGGGCCAGGGGCGAGCTCATTTTTCCCGATCTGGAACCCTTCAACAGTTCGGTACTTCCGGAAGATAAGCGGGTTCCGGCCATTTACGATACGACCGATTACCAGTACATCACCCAGCACAGCAACTTTTACATTTCCGTTTCCACCAAAGTTCGCCAGACCACGTACAGCTTGGGATTCAACGTGATTGAAGGGAGTGAAGAGATTATTCTCAATGGCCGGCGCCTCCAGCCGGGAAAGGATTACATCATCGATTATTTTTCGGGCAATCTTACCATTCTGGATGAACAGGCCAGCGATCCCAATGCTTCTCTGGAAATCAGCTACGAGAGCAATCAGGCTTTTCAGGTAGACCGCAAAACCATTCTGGGAGCACGATGGGATTACGAACTGTTCAACAATTCATTTATTGGCGGGACCTTCCTTTATCTCAATCAAAGTACGCTGGATCAGAAGATCCGCATAGGGCAAGAAGGGCCCATGCGGAACTTTGTGTGGAATCTCAACGGTCAGCTTAATTTTGAACCCTACTTTGTCACCAAAGCTTTGAATGCCCTTCCTCTCATTCAGACGAAGGAACCCACAACACTGCGGGTGGAGGGCGAAATCGCTGAGATCATTCCGAATCCCAATACCCGGAACAGTCCGGATACGGACGACCCGAACGGAGTGATGTACATCGACGATTTTGAAGGGTCCAAGCGGGAAACGCCTTTGGGGGTGATGCGCCGTCAGTGGACCATCTGTAGTGTGCCCAAGGTGATCCCTGGCTGGCTGGAATATAACGTGCTCCCGCACGATTCGCTAAAAAACAAAAGCCGCGGCCGGCTGATCTGGTACAATCCGTACGAACAGGTCTCCATCAAAGAGATCTGGCCAGAGCGGGATGTGAATCCCAATGTGCCGCAGCGGGTTCACGTGCTAACTATGCGTTTTGTGCGGAAGCCGGAATACGGTATGCGTTCCTGGGGCGGCATTATGCGCTATTTGTCGGCCGGATACGCTGATCAGTCCAGCGCCAAGTTTCTGGAAGTCTGGGTAAAGGGCGACGAGGGC
>MTOL01000277.1 GCA_002011685.1 Deferribacteres bacterium JdFR-76 | reverse complement strand
AGCGATGTACATGGCCAGCAAAATGGCGGCTGGCGCGTTGATGGTCATGGAAGTGGATACGCGGTCGAGCGGGATGCCATCAAAAAGGATTTCCATATCCTCCAATGTATCGATGGCCACGCCGACGCGGCCCACTTCACCCTGGCTCATGGGATGGTCCGAGTCGTAGCCAATCTGGGTACAGAGATCAAAGGCCACGGAAAGGCCCGTTTGTCCCTGCTCCAGCAGGAACCGGAAACGGCGATTGGTTTCTTCGGCGGTACCAAAACCAGCATACTGCCGCATCGTCCACAGGCGCCCGCGATACATGGTCGGGTACACGCCGCGTGTAAAAGGAAACGCACCCGGGAAACCAAGGTCGCGGACATAATCCAGCTCCGCCGTGTGTTCCTCGGTGTAAAGCCGTTCCACTTCAATTCCCGAAGCCGTCTCAAAACGATCGCTCCGCTCAGCACGCTGGGCCAGAAAAGGCTGAAGAACCGTTTTTTCCCACTCTTCGCGTTTTTGCTGCAGATGNCCAATACGGTCTTTAGTGGACATGGTGGCTCCCTTCCTCAATGTCCCGCACAAACCGCTACCGAAATTTTCCACTATGAGAAATGCCGCTGCTATTAATGTAGGGGTTGATGGGTTAAGACTCCAGTAGATTTTTCAGCACGCTAATGAGAACGCGATTGTCCACGGGTTTTCGCAAAACCACATCCGCAAATGAAAACAATTCACGATCTTCTACCGATGCCGATTCGAGGCTGGAAAGGATGACCACTTTGGTTTGCGGGGCCAGACGGGTCAGAAAACGCAGCTCCCTGCCGTCCTGCGGATTCAATCCCTCGGCATCCAGCAGGAAGATGGCAGAGCACCCGGAAACCGGAGCCATTCCCGGTGAAGCTGCTTCCTGCACAGATGCCTTCGGCAAGCTCCGCTCCAGCAATGCACTCAGCGCATGGCGCAGCGATGGATCGGCACTGTACAGCAAAATTCTCTGCTTTTTCATAGCGCTTCCGTTAATGCAATTGACATACCAAACTTTTTACAGATGCCCTTTGTTGCCTGCCCAATGCACCCGAAATTCGCAAAGGCATTGATTTTTAAGGAAAATTAACTCCCTCTTTTTTCCCATTGGCGGGGAGGTCCCTCGATCCGTCCACCCGCCTTCACAAGAAATTCTCTCAAATTTGAGAGAACGGGAAGAAGGGAAAGGGGCTTACCCGCATAGGAACAGCACTCCAAATGCCATGTCCAGGCTACCCGGGGGCTCACGGCCGGGACTTGCGTGACATTCCACTTTTTGGCCGGCTTCAGAATATTCTGGAAAGAAAAGGCTCTCCGATTTTGTTATGATTGGAAACACGAAACAGAGCCGCTTCGAAAGGCAACGGATGGCACCTATTCCATGCAGCCAAAAGCGGCGAACTTCTTAAAGAGGCTGGGATGTTGAATCCGATCCGCCAGAGAATTCTCTTTTTGCTTGTACTGGTAATATTGACAGAACCCAATCTGAGCGCTCATCAGAAAAGGGATGTACCGATGAAGCGGAAAGAAACCGGTCGGTTTGCAGAACTGCGAAAAAAAGCCCGCGACCACATTAAGAAAATTGAACAGCTGCCCAAAATCAGCGCGCCCGATTTTCCTGAGGACTTCCGGTGGCTTTTCACAGACAAGCCCCTTTCCTTAAAGAATCTGCGGGGTCACGTGGTACTTCTGGACTTCTGGACCTATGGCTGTATTAACTGCATGCATGTTGTGCCGGAACTGCAGTACCTGGAGGAAAAATACAGGGAAGCACCTTTTTTGGTGATCGGCGTGCACTCGGCAAAATTCAACAACGAACGGGACGCACAGCACATTCAGCAGGCCGCTGACCGCCTGGGCATATCTCACCCTGTGGTGGTGGATGAAGATTTTCGGATCTGGTCCAGCTACGCGGTACGGGCATGGCCCACGCTTGTGCTTATCGGCCCGGATGGGAACATCCTGGCTACTTTATCCGGCGAGGGCCATCGTGATCTCCTGGACGCACTGATTGCCGAATCGCTGAATTATTTTGGACGGCGGGGGCAGCTGGCCCGGAAAGCTGCGGAACTTCCAACCACAACCAAGGAGACTACCCGCGAGCCCACCGTTTTGAGATTTCCCGGCAAGCTTGTGGCCGATGAAAGCCGGAACCTCCTTTATCTCAGCGATACAGGGAATCACCGAATCCTGATCCTCGACCCAGAAGGGGAAATACTGGGTCAGATCGGATCGGGAATATTGGGCTGGCAGGATGGTCCATATTCTGAAGCGCGTTTCAACCGCCCGCAGGGGCTGGTTCTGTGGAGAGGATTCCTGTGGGTAGCGGATACAGACAACCATCTGATCCGCCGCGTTGACCTGCAGAAGCGTTCGGTGAAGACCGTCGCAGGCACAGGCAAATTGGCCTTCCATTTCTCCGGCGCGTCCAACCCAGGGGCCGTCTCCCTCAACTCGCCCTGGGACCTGGCGGCTACGGATCAAACAATTTTCATCGCCATGGCGGGGACTCACCAGATCTGGGCTTTCNAACCCGAAAAGAACCGCATTTATGTGTATGCGGGCACCGGCATGGAAAGCCGAGAGGACGGAGACCGCTGGACGGCAACATTTGCGCAGCCCTCCGGTCTGGCAACGGATGGGACTGCCCTCTACGTTGCTGACAGCGAGTCCAGCAGCTTGCGTGCCATCCTGCTCTCATCTGGCAAAGTGGTTACCCTCGCAGGGGGCGATCTCTTCGATTTCGGCGACCGCGATGGCCCCGGAACGACCGCCCGTTTCCAGCATCCACTGGGAATTTTTTGCAAAGGGACCAAACTGCTCATTGCCGATACCTACAACCATAAAATCAGGGAATTCGATCTGGCCACCGGGCGCGTTACAACCCTTTACGGCGACGGACATTCCGGTTTTCGCGATGGCACGGACCCACAATTTTTTGAACCCTCCGATGTGGTCTGGTTCCGGAACCGGCTCTATGTGGTGGATACCGGAAACCATGCTATCCGCTGCATTGATCCCGACCGCGGGGTAACCCGTACGTTGAAGCTTCGGCCCGGAGATGCCGGCAGCGCCGCGCAGGAACTCTTACCAGCTTCAGAGCCAGACACTCTCCTTCGGCATCCATCGGTGGATCTGAAGGACAGCTCCCCGGTAATCCTGCAAATTCGCGTGGTACCGCACTCCGGATTGAAAATTTCCGCCGGAACGTTCCTGGAACTGGAAGTTCTCTACCGCTCTGACCACAAACCGGCAGAGACGCTGGTTAAAGAAACAGTCTCCACTCCCGCTTCCGGTAATCTCCGCTTTATCATTCCGCAAAAAATGATCCGGAACGGAGGGGAGCTGGAGCTGCTTTTGAAATACGTCATCTGCGAAATAGAAACGGGGCTGTGCCGGCTGCAAACCTCGCGTCACCGCATTCCTGTTACGGTGAGCCCACAAGGAAAGGATCTCGTTCAAATCCAGGAAATCCCGGGGCCGAGAATGCACCCTCTGCCAGATCCCGCCAATCCTCCGCACAGAATATGAAGCAGGCAGGAATCCCAACCCCAGAAAAAAGCAGGCACCGGAGCGGCACTTTCTCCGCAGACACCCAAAACGTTTCGATGGGCCGAATCCACAATCTCTGACGAAAAAAAATCTACCCACCCGTACACAGCGAACAATTTTTTCAAAAACATTTTTCTTCCGAAATCATTTGACCTTTGGCGATCAATTTTTAAATTAAGGACACCCGAAAGCGGGTTCCCTGGAGCCCCAGGGGGATGCTGTTCAAAGGAAAATGGCTGAAATTGGCCAGGTTCAACAGAAAGCGGAAACAAACAGCACTCAGAAACACGGAATTGCAAAAGAACAACAGGCGGAATTTTACCAAAGAGAGGAGGACGTATGAAGCGGTGGATCTGGGTTCTGGTACCTGCACTGCTGCTGAGCCTGTACGCCGGATGCTCCAAAAAGGAGGAAACGCTCCAGGCCCAAAAAGAGGAAGCAAAAGGGGAGCAGCTCCGGCCATATGACGAAACAGCCGACGCGCATCAGGACATCCAACGGGCCATCGAAAGGGCCTCCATGACCAACAAGCGGATTCTGCTAATCTTTGGAGCCAACTGGTGCCCATGGTGCGTGGCTTTGCACAAACTTTTCGAAACCAACGAGCAAATTCACAGCTATCTTCAAAAACATTTCGAGGTGGTTCTCATCGACGTTGGGAAGAAAGACAAAAATCTGGACCTGAACGAAAAATACGGCAATCCAATCCAGAACGGGATTCCAGTGATTGTGGTTCTCGATTCCAACGGGGAGTTTCTGGCTGTCCAGGAAACCGGGTCGCTGGAAAAACCGGTGAAAGAAGGCGAAGAGAAAGGGCACGATCCCGAGAAAGTCATGCAGTTCCTGCGCAAATGGGGTGAAAGGCCGCAGAGTAGCTAACCGCGACCGACACAGGAGGGAAAAGGATGGCGGAAAAAATCCAACCGTACGTTCCACCAGACAAAACACTTCCTGATTTCACACTGAAAGCTGTGCTGGCCGGTGTTTTGTTCGGCATCATATTC
>MTOL01000275.1 GCA_002011685.1 Deferribacteres bacterium JdFR-76 | reverse complement strand
TTTTCAGACTTTATTCTCCGAAAATGACAGCTTTCCGGCATTCCGGCCACAAAATGGAGTTTCTGGGGAACGAACAGGGAGGGAGGCCTGATCTGCAGAAGAAGTGTTTTGCTTCGGTCTGCGGTGCACCTGGCAGGGAGGATGTTTGAAGGCACCTGGCCGGGGAGGGTTGCCGGAGCTACCCGCCAAATTGCTGGCGCAGGATGGCGTCCATGTGTTGAACAATGCTATCAACCTTTTGCTGGAGCTCCGGCGTCAGCTGTTCGCCCAGAGTAAAGGGATCTTTTACAGTAATGCCGAAAACGCGGACCACCGAGGGCATCTCGTAGCTGAGCCGTTCACCCATTTCCAGAAGAGATGGCAAACCCGTATAATGCGGAGAGCTGGCCAGAGGCGTCTGTTCCCATTGTTCTTTTGGGATTTCCACGATCTGGCCGTAGGGGCCTTCGGCAATGGGCAGGGCGTCAAAAATGAGTGCCGTACGGTAGCCGATGAGCAGATCCAGCAGCACCAGTCCCGCTTCGGAACTTTCCAGAAAATGTACGTCCGGACGATGCTTCCACTTTTCCTTGAGCCTGCGGATGCAGTGGATAGCAATACCATCGTCACTCAGTATGGTATTTCCGAGGGCCAGAACCAGATTTTTGGGTTCCACGGCGGGCTCCTGCACCTGCGCTTATCCGCTCTCTTCTGGGGCAAACATGCCGTATTTTCTCAGTTTGGCATAGAGGGTTTTTTTGGTAATGCCGAGGATTCTCGCCGCCTGCGCTTTGTTACCGCCCGTTTCCCGCAGAATGCGGAGGATGTGTTCTTTTTCCACGGCAGCCAGGCTTTTATCGTTCTCGTCCACGGAAACGGCCTGTTCCTGGTACTGCCAGAGGTCAAGCGGGAGATCCGCTATGGAAATCGTATCGCCGGTGGCCAGAATGATCGCCCGTTCGATGACGTTTTCCAGTTCCCGTACGTTGCCGGGCCAGTGGTAGTGGTATAGCCGCTGGAGGGCCTTGGGTTCAATTTTTCTAACGCATTTTCCCACCCGCGCGCACGTTTTTTTCATGAAGTAGTCCACCAGAACCGGAATATCTTTGGGCCGTTCCCTCAGCGGCGGCACGTGGATATGAATCACGTTTAGCCGGTAGTACAGGTCTTCACGGAACTTGCCCTCACGCATGAGCCTGCGCAGGTCCCGATTTGTGGCCGCAATAATACGGACGTTGGCACGCAGGGTGCGGGTGCTTCCCACCGGGCGATATTCGCCGGTTTCCAGAACCCGTAAAAGCTTAATTTGCAGGGAGGGCGGTAAGTCGCCTACCTCGTCGAGAAAAAGCGTACCTGTGTTGGCCATCTCAATGAGACCGGACTTGTCTTTAATGGCGCCGGTAAAGGCCCCCTTTTCGTAGCCAAACATTTCGCTTTCGAGCAGGGCCTCGGGAATGGCGCTGCAGTTGATCACAATCCAGGGCTTCCCGCGGCGCGGGCTTTTTTCGTGAATTGCCCGGGCAATCAGTTCTTTTCCCGTACCGGTCTCACCGGTGATCAGCACGGTGGAATCTGTGGGCGCGACCTTATCCACCAGTTTCAGAACCGCCAGGGTCTTGTCGTCGCGTGCAATGAATTCCGTAAACTGCAGGTGGCGATCCAGCTCCCGCCGCATCAACTGGTGCTCCCGGCGCAGGGCAGAAATCTCACAGGCGCGTTCGATGAGAATCGAAAGCTCCTCCAGATCGAAGGGTTTGGTCAGATAATCGTACGCTCCCAGTTTCATGGACGCGATGGCATTCTGGACGGTGGCATTGCCCGTCATCATGATGACCTGCAGGTTGGGATTTTCGGAGCGGATGCGCCGCAGCACTTCTACACCGTCAATATCGGGAAGAACAATGTCCAGGAGCACCACGTCGAAGTAGTCTTCGCTGACGGCCTTGAGCGCCTCCTCGCCCGTGCGCACATCGGTCACATCGTATCCTTTGCGCATGAAAAGCCGGGCCAGATGCATCCGGAACGAATCTTCGTCGTCCACCAGCAGGATGTGTCTTCGGTCTGGCATGCCTAATTTCCTCTGTCTGAAGATGCTTTTTCGGGTTCTACCGGCAGGATAACGCGGACGGTTGTACCTTCGCCTTCTTTGCTCAGGATTTTAATCTTGCCGCCGTGCCGGTCGATGATGCGTTTGCTGATCGCCAGTCCCAATCCTGTACCCTCCCCTGGCGGTTTGGTGGTGAAAAAGGGGCTGAAAACCTTGCTGAGGTTTTCTTCCGGAATTCCGCAGCCCTCGTCAGCGATCTGAACACAGATTTCCCGCTCATTGAGCCGTTCAGAACGGACGGTGATGCTTTTCCCGGAGGGTGTGAAGTCCAGGGCATTGATAATAATGTTCAGAAAGACCTGCGCCAGTTCGTCAGCAGAACCCATAATGAGCGGCAGCCCGCGGCTTAGCTGAAAATCCACTGTTTTTTGGGAGAGTTCGGCACGGTGCCGCACAAGAAGGCCCAGGTTCATCAGGATTTGGTTGACATCGATCGGCTCAAACGTTGGCTCCTGCTTGCGGGAGAAGTTCAGGAGGCCGGTGGTGATGCGTTTGCACCGCTGGATGTCGTTTTTGATGCTCTGAACACAATCCAGTAGTTCTTTCTGCGTGGAATCCGGATCGTCGCTCGTGTTTTTGGCCAGTTCCAGCAGTTCTTCCACACATACGGCAATGGCACTGAGCGGGTTGTTGATCTCGTGGGCCACGCCGCTGGCCAGCTCACCGATGGCTGCCAGTTTGCTGGCCTGAACCACCTGAGCATGCAGGGTTTTTTCCTCCGTGATATCCTGAATGAGCTCGAGCACGTATTCAACCTCCCCCTGTTCGGAGCGGATGGGCGCTGTAGTGATCCGGAAAAACCTCCGATCTCCCTCTGGTGTGATGCGCGAGTATTCACCTTTTTCAACCGTCCCTTTCTGAAAGCTGAGGATGGTCGGGCAAGCATCGCACGGAGTATCTTCTCCCCAGAGGGCCTGTCCGCAAGTTCTTCCCAGAAGCGATTCTTTGGGACCGAACCATCCTTCCGCAATCGGATTTGCCCACACAATGCGTAGCTGCCGGTCCACCATCACCAGGCCCGCCCCGATGCCCACAATGATGTTTTCCAGCTTTTCTTTTTCGCGCTCCAGTTCGGCTTTCCGCCGGTCCAGTTCTTCATTCAACCGCTGAATCCGCTCCCGGTCGCGTTTCTCTTTCAGCGATAGCAGGCCCATGGAAACGGCTACCAGCAAAAAGAACGTGATCTTCAGGCCCAGTTCCACCAGCGAGAACCGGTGCCAGTCCTGGTAGCCGGCCGCCAGGTAGACGAAGGTGGAAAGAAGCATGACGGTCAGACCGATCCGGAGACCGAAATAGAAGGAGTGGAGGGCAATGAGCAGGAAAAAAGCAATGAAAAAATCGCTGTGGAGCCCTCCTGTATAACGGATGAGGAAGTAAAGAAAGGCCAGGTCCAGCAAAAGGGCAATGAGATAGATGGAACGGAGAGATTGCGGATATTGAAAAATAAAGATATAAAGCACGATGGTATAGGCGCAAAAAAAGAGGAAGTCGTAGAAGATCAGTTTTTTCTGTTGTGGATCAAGCGGGGCGAGGAAGAGCCATCCTAGACCGCCGAGAATCACTGTGACACGCAGCAGGGCGAACCAGCGGTCGACGCTGGTGAATGGCGCTTCGTGGAACCGCTGCCAAAGACTTTTGGGTTCTCTTCCTGCCTTTTGACCGGAGGCCATGCCGGCTCCAGATAATGTGCGCTGCTCTGAGATTCCCTGTGCAGAATCTGCAAGCGGTTCCGTTCCGGTGCCGTCCTGTGAAGCCTCGCGTGCAGGTTCCGTTCCGGAGCAATATCCAGATTTAATTTAGGACGGATGCTAAGTAGAATCAAGGAGATATGTCTGTTTTGCCGTGGAAGAAAAATTATTTTCGCCTTTCTCCCATATGATGATGAGAGGATGCAGAGCTTCAGGTAAAATTTTCGACCAAGCCACGGGCCGTTCAATTCCTGCAGCTCCGCTGCCCAAATGCGAAGAATGTGCACACCGCCTACCCCTCCTGCTGAATCTGTGCCAGAAATCGGTCCACCTGGTAACGCGCTGTTTCGGCTGCTTTCCGCCATGTTTCCAGCATGCGCCGGTAGTCCCTGGCCTTTGTCGCCGTATTCTGCACCGTAGCCAGATAATCCAGCCATTTTGTCCATTCCTCAAAACGTTCTTTGCTGAACCAGAGGATGTTCTGATAGCGGTTGACATGCAGCCACCGCTGCAATTCCAGGTCGGAGAACATCTGGTTTAGAAGCCGGCTGGTTGGACCAAGACTCCGTTCCAACGCCCTGTACCACCTCTGCCAGCGGACAAGAAGCCTGAAAAGGATGCGTATTTCATCCGCTTCCTGCAGTTGTTCCTCCCCGTTCCAGTTCAGTTCTTTTGCCAGAAGCCATTCCTCGATGAGGGAACAGGTACGTTCTTCAAAATTTTCTTCCTCGACCAGTTTCCCGAGGCGGCAGAGAAAGACCCATGGAATCAGCAGGCGACCTGCTGTGCGGCGGG
>MTOL01000334.1 GCA_002011685.1 Deferribacteres bacterium JdFR-76 | reverse complement strand
CCCAGGTATGCCCGCCGTACAGTGAGCGTTCGCATAAAAAACCCGCTAAGCGAGGGCATCCGGGGGCAACTTGTTTGGGAACTGCCCGCCAGAGGCTGGCGGATCTATCCCGGCGAAATCTCTTATGAATTAAAACCTGGCGAGGAGCGCCAGTTTGGCTTTAATGTGTGGATGGTGGCGCCTTCTTCGGTCGTGGAAGCGCTGCCTGTTCTGGCAACAGAGATGCCGCCGCTGGAAGGGCAGCCGCCGCGCAAGATCTGGCGGTGGCTTACGCCGCTCCGGCAGTATGCTATCGAATACCGCCGGTTCCGGGTAGAAATTGACGGCGATCTGGGAGAATGGGCCCGTTCCACACCGTGGACTTTGCACAGTGAGGCGTATCTGGTGGGTAAATCCGGGTTCCGTGAAACCGATCTCAGTGCCCTGCTGTATCTTGCCTGGGATACAACCGGTCTGTACCTGGCCGCTGATGTGGAAGACCAGACGCTACAGAACCGCAATTCCGGTGAAAAGATCCGTCTGGGGGACTGCCTGGAGATTGCCATTGATGGAAAACTGGACCGGTCAGTGGCCGGATTCGATGATAATGATTTTCACCTCGGATTTGCCTTTACTTCCAACGGGCCTGTGTGCTGGCGCTGGCATGCGCCACCCGAAATGGGACGCGGCAGACAGTTCGATATTCCCTTTGCGGTTCAAAGAATTCCAGGGCATACGTTGTATGAGGTCTTTTTGCCAGCTTCAGAACTGCCGGGGATTCCGCTGCGGGAAGGGACGCGTATCGGGGTAAGTGTAGCAATTCACGACAGCGATGGGCGGGGCTGGGAAGGAGCCATTGTCTGGACTCCCGGACTGGTCGGAACCGTTTATCCGGCAGCTTTTGTACAGGTTTCGCTGGTGCGGTAGGTTCGCTTGGCCCACGCAGGATAATCTGGCCCGCTTTTTCCTTGACAATCTGTGAAATTCATGTAATTTTTTCATTGAAAGGATATCCTTCAAAAATCCCGGATTTATATGGGGAGTGACACCGAAAATGATCGAGCTCGCTAAATGGGAATATTTCTTCACGTTGGTATTTGCCTGAACAGATTTTATTTGAGAAATGGATGGAAGTAAAGATGGGAACTGCTGCAGAAATAACGATATTGCGTAATGAGGTCGGATATTTTTTGGAACGGAGGGTGAATAAATTGAGTATCCGTGAAGTAAACGAATTGCTTGCGGTAAAAGGAGAGTCCGTTCATGCAGCTGGCCAGCGTGCATATTCGCGCCTTTAAGTCCATTATGGACCTGGAAATCCGCATCGATCCCAACATTACTGTACTTATCGGTCCCAATGAAAGCGGAAAGACCAACATTTTAAAAGCCATTGAGGCTTTTAACCCGGGAGCCACATACAGCAAGGATTTTGCCTGTCAGTATTCGCCCTATTTTGAAGAAGGCCGCTATCCGGAAATCACCATTGAATATACTGCTCTCGAGCCGAAAGAGAAGGTGGAGCTGGCAAAGGCCCATTTGTCGCTTAAGGAGGCCAAAGCCTTCCGGCTGAAAAAATGTGGCCCGCGCAATGAAGATTATTTCCTTCTTCTGGGAGATAAGGAGATCCCATTGCCGGCAGAATCGCCCATTTTTTCTGTCATTCCCAAAAATCTTTATTTCGACCACATTCCGCTGATCAAAAGTTCGGTACGGCTCCAGGAGCTGGAAAGCAGTGATCCAAGATTCCAGGGAGAAAGGGACTTGCTTCACATTGGCGGGGTTACCCATTACCACGAGATTTTTGAAGATACTACCCGTGGTCGGCGCCGCCGGGAAGAAGTGTCCCGGTTTATTACGGAGAAAATCCGGGAGGTGTGGTCGCAGGATAATTCTCTGGAATTCAAGTTTAATGTGAACGGCGACATCCTGCATTTTGATATTTCTGATAAAACCACGGTGTACGATAGCCCACAGACGCGGAGTTTCGGTTTCTGGTGGTTTTTGTCCTTTTACGTCAGCTTTATGACCAAAACCCTGAAGGATGTGCAGCCTCAAAGTTATGTTTATCTGATTGAAGAGCCCGGAATTCACCTGCATCCGGCCGGTCAAAAGGATCTGGTGCGGCTTCTGGAAATTTTGGGCAGCAAGTTCCAGATTGTTTACACCACCCATTCGCCGTTCATGATAAACCGGGCCCATCCGCAGCGGGTACGGCTGGTTTCCAAAAACCAGAAAGGGACAGAAGTGGACAACGAGGCCTACCGGGAAAACTGGAAGCCGTTACGCAACGCCATCGGTTTGATGGTGGGCGACCTTTTTTTCTTCGGCGATAGCGGGGTGTTGCTGGAAATTCCCACAAAGAAAATCCCGTTTGTGGAGAAAATGCGGTCCATGCGTATCTGGAGAGATGAGGAACAGAATTAGCAGGGATCACCAGTTTGGCTGATGTCTTGGTTGGAACTTGTGGCTATGTGTACGAGCACTGGCGCGGCGTGTTTTATCCGGAACATCTTCCACAGAAAGATTTTTTTCTGTTTTACGCCCGGACGTTCCGTTCCGTAGAGATCAATTTTACGTTTTATCACTTGCCCACAGAAAAGAATGTGGCGGACTGGCGGGAGGCAGCCCCATCCGATTTTATTTACAGCCTGAAGGCTCCCAGGAAGATCACCCATGAAATGCGTCTCAGCCGGGCAGCAGGCCTGGCCCGCGTATTTATCCGGCGGGCAAAAGAGCTGAAAGAGCATCTTGGAGCCATATTGTTTCAGCTACCACCCAGCCTGAAAGCGGACCGGTCACTGCTTGCAGAATTTTTCGTGCAGCTTCCGTCCGGATGCCGTTATGTTTTTGAATTCCGGGATGATACCTGGTTGACGGATTCGGTATTCGCTTTGCTGGAAGATTACCGGGTTGCCCTGTGTATTAATGACGCACCGTCTATCCAGGCACCGGATCTTGCCACTGCCGATTTCGTTTATTACCGGCTTCACGGGCGCCGGAAATGGGTGTATGATTGCTATTCAGAGGAGGAATTAAGATCACTGGCAGGCCGTGTGCTGAGACATGCCGGTGAGGGGCGGGATGTGTATGTTTATTTCAACAATGATGCCAAGGGGTATGCCGTACAGAATGCGCAGAGTTTGCTGGAATATTTGAGTGATGGGTAAAAGATGCGTTCGCTCAACAAAAAGGAATACGAACTGGTCCGTTTGCCCGGCATCCGCATAGGGCATGCCCAGGATGAAAGGGCAAGAACTGGCTGCTCGGTAATTCTGTGCCCGGAGGGGGCAGTTGCCGGTTATGATATCCGTGGGGCTGCTCCGGGTACGCGCGAAACGGATCTGCTGCGACCGGGTTTTCTGGTGGAACGGGTTCACGGGGTGTTGCTCACCGGAGGAAGTGCCTTTGGACTGGCAGCCGCTGGAGGGGTGGTCCGCTACCTGGAGGATCACGGTGCGGGCTATGACGCCCGTGGAATCCGGGTTCCTATTGTTCCGGCTTCCGTAATTTTTGATCTGCACGTCGGGGAGGCGGCAGTCCGTCCGGATGAGGCCATGGGGTATGCCGCCTGTGAGGCAGCATCGGAGTCGAAAGTGCTCTGCGGACAGGTGGGGGCAGGAACGGGCGCGACGGTCGGCAAAATCCTGGGAATGGATCACTGCATGGATGGGGGGTTCGGATATGCTGCCGAGGTTCTGGATTCCGGGCTGGTGATTTGTGCTCTGATGGTTGTAAATGCCCTGGGCGATGTGGTGGATCCGGAGACAGGAAACATTATAGCGGGTGCAAAAAATCCGGACGGTTCCGGATTTGTGGATACGCTGGCTTTTATGAGAGATGGAAAAAGTCCGCAGGTGCTTGCCGGGGAAAATACAACCATTGGCGCTGTTATCACCAATGCTGTTCTGACGAAGGCAGAGGCAACGCGGATTGCCCAGATGGCCCAGACGGGCATTGCGCGGAGTATCCGGCCGGCCCATACGCAGTACGACGGCGATTTGATTTTCGCCTTAAGCGTGGGCGAAATGCGTGCGGATGTTTCGTTGGTGGGAAGCCTGGCAGCCCGGTGCGTGGAGAGGGCCATCCTGCGTGCCGTGCAGATTGCAAACGGCCTGGACAAGGAAAAAATTGCGGAAACAGACCGGGACTGATTTTCGTAGAATATTGCAAAGAACTTTGGGAGGAAAAAAATGGATCTCCTTGCGTTTCTTTTTTTGCTCTTTTTGATTCTGGTAGCAGTTAAACTGGTTTTTCCACTTATGAAAGTGGGCGTCTACCTGATTACACTCCCTCTGCAGCTTATGCTAATGGGAGCTGCTCTGTTCGCCTTTCTTCTTCTTTTCATTATTCCGGCAAGTCTGCTGACAGCTTTCCTTTCGGTGCTGTTTGCACCTCTTTTGATCTTTGGACCCTTCCTGCCTGTATTGCTGCTCGTCTTGCTCATCATTTGGATTTTGCGGAAATAAGAGGCCAGCAACCGGCTGGATTCCGCTGGAGGGGGGATCAGAATAAAAGATCCAGGAAGCTATTTTTATTCGGCCGGACAACTGACAGAGGTGAGATCTATAACCGGCTTTGAACGTTGTTGGCTGGAACTGTGCGTAATGG
>MTOL01000385.1 GCA_002011685.1 Deferribacteres bacterium JdFR-76 | reverse complement strand
GGTAAATCCCGCCCGGTTGTAGTACTCCCCTTTTCGCTGCACCAGCTTGCGATCCTCCAGCTTTTTCAAAAGGAATTCCACCATAGCCGTATCCGGAGTCCGTGCGACCTGGCTCGCAAGCTGCGCCAGGGTCATGCCCGGAAGATGCGGGTGTTTACGATGGTACTCTTCCAGAGTCTGGAGAATCGCTTGCTCCAACGACTCAACAATGGCAGCTGCCACAAACTTCTTCAGACTGGCAGATCCGTACGTATTTACATCGCCATTTTTTTGCAGCTGGTCGAGAATTTCCCGGCATCGGTCCTCGGAGAGGCTTACCGCGGCAGATATTTCGCGCAGCATCCGCCCTTTCCGGCTCCAGCGCAAAAACTCAAGAACGGCCACGTCGGGATCTCCTCCGGATAACTTTTCCAGGTGCTGCAAAACCGTAGCATCTCTCTTTTTGTGCCTCTGAAGCGGCAGCTGATCCAGCACAACTCCTCCGCCCATAGTCACCGGTGGAGAATATTTGCGGATCACGAACCGGTCGAAACGGCGGGCGGGAATGGCCGATTCCAGCAGCAACTGGGCGAACCCCGATTCCCCCGGTGCCAGCTCTCCGGCGTTCAGAAGGCGCACTCTTGCGAAAATTTCGCTAGTCCCCACATGAAAACGGACCCGGTCCTGATCTTTCAGCACCCAGGGCGAAGATTCCAGCAACCGAAGCCAAACATCCAGCCGCCGGGTTACGAGTCCCATCCCCGGCTCACAAAGCACGTTGCCCCTTTCCACATCCTCCTTGTGTACCCCTTGCAGGTTGAGGGCTGCACGATCGCCGACCCGAGCCGCTTCTGCCTGTTTGCCATGCCGCTGAATTCCCCGCACCTTCACTGTTTTTTTCTGCGGCAGAAGTTCCAGATCATCCCCCGTTTTCACCCGTCCGGAAAGAACCGAACCGGTCACCACTGTGCCGAATCCCTGGACAATAAACGACCGGTCAACAGGCATCCAGAAAAATCCGCGGTCATCGCGCGGCGGCAGTTCCTGACAAAGGCGATCGATTGCAGCACGGAGTTCCGGGATTCCATCGCCCGTTGCGGCAGATACCCGCACAATCGGTGCCTTTTCCAGAAATGTCCCCTGAATCAGTTCCCTCACATCTTCCACCACCAGTTCCAACCACTCGCCATCTACCAGATCGATTTTATTGATGACCACGATGCCCTTTTTCAGCCCCAGCAGGTCCAGGATATCCAGATGTTCCCTGGTTTGTGGCATCACTCCATCGTCAGCAGCAACCACCAGCAAAACAGCATCCACGGTCGTGACGCCCGCAACCATGTTTTTGATGAACCGTTCATGTCCGGGCACGTCGATAATGGCCACATTCTCACTATAAAAGGCATACCCCAGATCAATGGTCATCCCCCGTTCTTTTTCTTCCCGCAGGCGGTCGGGATCCGTGCCGGTTAACGCCCGTACCAGCGTGCTTTTCCCGTGATCGATATGACCAGCGGTTCCCAGAATGATGTGACGTTCGCCGGTGCTCATGGTAATGCCCCAATTGCCTGTACGATTTCGGCCGCCTCCTCATCTGCTACCGTACGCAGATTTAGCAGAAAACCATCTTCCTGAATATAGCCAATCACTGGAACCTTCCACGATCGGAAGTGTCTGGCGATCGCGTGGGCATTCATTTTTCCGGATTCCAGCCGCAGCACCACACTGGGAATTTCGGCCAGCGGAAGCGCCCCGCTGCCAATCTGGGCAGTTCCCTCGCGGAGATGAATCCGAACAGTTTTGGGTGCCTTGGCTCCCAGTTTGTTGAGAATCCATTCGGCCCGTTTTTGCTGTTCGTCAACCGGCTCCAGCAACATCCGAAAAACCGGAACCTTTTGCTGCAATTTTTGTGGCTGCAGATACAGCCGCAAAGTAGCTTCCAGGGCTGCAAGAATCAGCTTATCACACCGCAGGGTACGCATCAGCGGATTGCGACGGATTTTCTCAATAAGCTCTTTTTTCCCCACAAGAATACCGCTCTGCGGGCCACCCAGAACCTTATCTCCGCTAAAAGTGACCACATCCACACCCAGTTTTACCTGCTGCGGAACAACCGGCTCATACGGCAGCCCAAACTGGACCAGATCCAAAAAAACACCGCCGCCCAGATCGTAGATAAGCGGAATTCCATACCGGTGCGCCAGATCCACCAGGCGCGCCACGGGAACTTCTTCGGTAAACCCCAAAATCCGGTAGTTGGAAGAATGGGCAACCAGGATCGCTCCGGTCTTTTCGCTGATAGCCGCTTCGTAATCGGAGAAATGGGTTTTGTTGGTTGTACCTACCTCCCGCATAATGGCGCCGGATTGGGCCATAACATCTGGCAGGCGGAAAGATCCTCCAATTTCAATTAGCTGGCCTCGAGAGATGATCACTTCCCGGCCTGGGGCCAGCGTATTCAGGGCAAGAAACACCGCTCCGGCATTGTTGTTAACCACGGCCGCGGCCTCCGCACCGCTCAGAAAACAGAGAAGATCCTCTACATGATCCAGCCTTTCGCCACGCTGACCGCGTTTCAGATCCCATTCCAGATTGCAGTAACGTGCCACTTCGTTCAGCTGTTCCACTGCGTCCGCTGCAAGGGGTGCGCGCCCCAGCCCGGTGTGCAAAATAACCCCCGTAGCGTTAATGACCCTCCTGAGTCCAGGCTGCAGCGCCCGCCATACTTTTTCGGCTGTGCGCTCTGCTGCCTCCTCCAGAAGCCATTCCCTCGAGGGATCCCGGACCTGCGCATTCCCCCGGAGTATCTCTTCCCGCCACCGGGTCAGCACCTTCCGGGCGCAATAAACCACAAACCCACGGTCAATGCGGGAAAAATCATCACGCGTGGTCACCCGCTGAACCACAGCCTCCACAGATGGAAGTTTTCGTAGTATTTCCTGCATCTAGCGGCTCCTTTCGGACTGGAACAACTGGCCCGGACAAAGCAAAGTAAGAAAGAACCCGATAAGGCTGGTAGCCGCAACCAGCAGCAACATCCAGAACAGCCCGATCTTGTCGGAAAGGGCGCCCAGTGGTGTGGCCAGCAATCCAGCAACCCCCCAGGCAAACCCCATTAAAATGCCAGAGACGAAACTGGTATTTTCGGGAAATAGTTGCTGGCCCAGAACAATATTAACTGGTGTGGAAGAAAAGAGAATCAGCGCTGCCGGCGCCAGAAACAGGATCCCCCAGGGTGCTGGAATGAGAAGAAACAAAAGCGAAAAAGGGAACGTTCCCAGAAAGCTAAATGCCAGCAGATTCCTCCGGTTCATACGGTCCGANAACCAGCCTCCCGTAACAATTCCAGCCGCCCCGCTGAACTGAAACACCGTGACCGCTATGGCCCCCAGCATAAGGGAATGTTCCCGTTCCGAAAGGAAAAGCGGGATGAAACTCTGAAAAGTAATGATGGTGGTAGCCCGGACCACAACCATCCAGTACAGAAGAAACAGGACGAACCGGCGGCCCGTATACGGCCGGTGGGTTTGCACCGGACGTGAAATCCTTGGCCCAACCTGCCGGTCGAGAAGCGGCAGCGTCAAAAACACAACGATCAGAGCAGGAAGAACGGCCAGAAGAGAAGCTCTCATCCCCAGGGTCGTAACAATCGGGACGATGAGCAGCGGGCCGGCAGCAATACCAAGGCTTCCTCCCACGCCAAAAATGGACATAGAAAAGCCTGGCCGCTCCGAGGTGAGACGCCCCGCCAGCGTAGCCGCTTGCGGATGAAACAGGGACGTGCCAATCCCGCTCAGCGCAAGAAAGATCACAAGAATCCAATAGCTTTCGGCCCAGCCGATCAAGCTCATGAAAAAACCAGTCATTAGCGGAGCAAAAACGACAAAATAATTCCGCCGCAGACGGTCAGCCAAAATTCCAGCCAGAGGATGGGCCATCGAATTAAAAATGGACAGGATGCTAACCAGACTCCCCGCCAGAACAAGAGAAATATTCAGACGCCCCACCAGAAGCGGCAAAAGCGGGCCCAAAAACCCGTTGTACAGATCATTGGTGAAATGGGCAAAGGAAAGCCTCCAGATGTCTCCAGGAATTTTCTTTTGATCTTTCGCGGGAAGAGAAATGTCTTCTGCCGCAACCTTATCCAGATGAACTGCCATCACCAATTACCCGCTACCCTGAGTACCAACCCGTCTTTCATTCTGCCGATGCTGCCGTTTTCCGCCGCAAACTCCGGATTAGAAGAAAAGACCCGACCCCAATAAGAAAGAGAGAAACGGCGATTTTAGAGGTCTTTTCATATGAGCGAAAGTAAAGGAAAAACAGACCGACCAAAAACGTCCCCACCCCGGAATAGGCCGCCCACCGAAAGGCGGATCGGTCTTCGGGAATCAGGTAGAGGTAGAAAAACGTGAGAGAAAATCCAAAAAACAGCAGAAAATGGCTAAGCCCTGGAGAAAGATCAATCATGCTGTTTAGCAGCCAGATCAGCGCTCCTACCATCAAAAACCCGCCAGGAAGAACCGCCCACCAGTACCGGGTATTGTGAATGTAGGGGCTGAGCAAGCCGCCCGCCAGTCCCAGCAGAAAAAAGATAAAGTTCTGTTCGCCAGAGAGCCACCCCGCTTCATAC
>MTOL01000207.1 GCA_002011685.1 Deferribacteres bacterium JdFR-76 | reverse complement strand
CCAAAACGGGCATCATCAGCAATATATGACACATCGTAACATTCTCCCTGCTTCAGTTGCCCAGAAAAAAGGCAAGATGCATGCCAGGACGGCGGGAATATATATCCTTTGAGTATCAACAAAATAAACAAACCGAAGGCAACCTCCTCCGGGGGAGTGTAAAATATTCTGCAAAGAAACGTTGAATATTCTACACTTCGGGGCTGAAAACCCGGTGGCAGCGGTGCTCACTTCTTCGCGGGCGTCTGGAAATCCGCAGAAGACGGGGCCAGGTAAGGTACGTTCACACCAGAATGGCCAGTTCACAATCTCATTGTGGAAGGAAAATACCGTTGTTTTAGCGCTTGCTGCAAAATGCAGAATATGGATTTTGCCCGCCTCTTTTCATGCTCTATCCCCTCTTTCACGGGACCGATTATCCGAAAAAAATCTGTGCCGGAAAAAAACCGAGTGTTTCCAAAAGATGAAATCGGTAAAAACGTCCAAGAATAAAAATGCCGGAAAAGACCCTCTTTTCCGGCATGCTTTCGCAACATGTCTTCCGGCTGCCAACCCGAAGGCGGAGCTTGCCAGTTTATTTCGATTTTTTGGTCAGCGGAAATCCGGCTTTTGTCCAGGCCCTCATCCCACCTTTCAAATCATACACGTTGCTGAAGCCCAGTTTTGCCAGTGTCCTGGCCGCAATGGCACTCATATGCCCTCCCCGGCAATACACCACAATCTTCTTTTTTCGATCGGCGGGTAGTCTGGAAAGATTATCCTGAATCCTGTCGAATGGAATAAAAAGATCCGTCCCCGGTATTTCACCGGCGTACGGGATGTGAACATTCACCAACAAGAAGTCCCGTTCATCGTCCTGAAGCCACTTTTTCAATTCAGCAGGAGACAACATCCGGGAAGCAGATTCAGTGGATTCCTGCGTCTGATTTTTAACCATCTGGGCCGAACTCATTCCGCTCATTTTGTGCATTCCTCCCATTGCACCCGCTTCCTGCACAGATGCAAGCTGATACCCGGATTTCTTGATGGCCTTTTCTACCTCGCGGAATACTTCGTCCCCACCGCGGTACCAGACCCGGGCCTCTCCCCTGGCAAAAGAGACCTCTGCCTTCTCCACGCCGCGGATTTCCTGCAGCTGGCTCTTAAGAGCGCCAGCGCAGACATCACAGCTCATTCCCTCCACGGCCAGCCGCGCCTCTTTCACTTCTTGCTGAGAACCTTTCCCAGCTTCCTGTGCAACCGAATAACCGGTCATCCAGAAATATCCCATAGCGGCAAGAACCAGATAAAATGTGGTTTTCTTCAACATGATCGGCCTCCTCTTTTTTTGGTCCGATTCCGGGAACCCAAAATTGTTCCCTTTTTAACCTCTGGTAACTTTCCTATCTTTCAAAAAGTATTCCAACCGTTCAAAAAAACAGCACCTCCGAAATACACAGACTGTCAAAGAGTTCCGCCCCCCTCATTTTCTGGCAAAACCAAAAAACTATACGAAAGCCCGGTTCAATTCAGAATATTCTACAGCAACTGTAGCATATTCCACGGTCCGTGTTCGTCCATTTGCTGCCTTCGCATTTGAAAATCGCCCCGAAATACCGCGATTCACCGAACACAGCCCCAGAACCTGGAAGCAAAACGATCGTAAAACGCCTTTCTGCTGACCCGAAACGATGACCGGGTTGGGCCGCAATTATAGCTTCCGCTGTGGCATCAACGCAGGCGGAAGTATAGAATCCCTCTACACTCTGGCCCGGCCAAAACCTGTTCCCAAAACATTTAAGAATAAAAAAAGACTTTTTTGTCTTAAATATTTCTTGCATTCTTTTCCGGGAATTGTATATTAGTCGCAGGACAGCCGGAATAGAGCGAATGAAAAACAGGAGATAACAATGAGCTGTGTCGTGTCCGGTCGAACGTGGTTTGCCGCCGTACAAAAAGCGGCCATTTTGCTTTTTACTTTTGGGCTGTTCCTGTCCGTTTCCGCAGCCGGACAGGAGAAAAAAGCGGCGCCCCTGCTACCAGCCAGCTCTCCAGAAATGGAAGCAGGGTCGGCCTGTTCCCTTCCGGATGAAACCGATCTGGCACTTGCTGAACCTCAGGACACACTGGCAGTACAAACTCCCCTCTCTGGCTCTGCCGAAGCGGGAAAGGCGCTCTTCCTGGGCAGCGCACGGTTCGCTTCCGGAGGAGCGCCTTGCGCTTCCTGCCATACGGCAGGCCCCTTCGGTACCCTGGGAGGCCGGTCCCTTGCCGCAGATTTAACCACACTTTACGACGATCTGGGACCGGAAGGAATTGCCGATGTGCTGGACAACCCGGAATTCCCCATCATGTCGGAGATTTACCGGAACCGGCCCTTCACGGAAAAGGAGAAACAGGACCTTATCGCCTTCTTTGCCGGGCTCAGCCAGCAGGAGGCAGCCCCACCTTCCAGCGGTTTCGCCGGCAAACTGGAACTCTTCGGCATTCTCGGGGCGCTGCTCTTCTTTATTCTGATGATCGCCTTCAAACCCCGCCAAAAGGATATGTTTGAAATCCTCAGGAGGAAATCATGAAGAAATGGGCGAAAGAAACAGCCTCATCCTCAGCCCGCAAATGGGAAGAACTGTACCGTAACCGTTTTCAGCACGACAAACGCGTTCGCTCCACCCATGGTGTTAACTGTACGGGCAGCTGCAGCTGGGAAGTTTTTGTGAAAGATGGCATTGTCACCTGGGAGATGCAGGCCACGGACTATCCCTCGCTGGAAAAGGGACTGCCTCCCTATGAACCCCGCGGCTGCCCCCGTGGCATCAGTACGTCCTGGTACCTGTACAGCCCCCTGCGGGTGAAATATCCGTACGTGCGCGGGACGCTCCTTTCCCTCTGGCGTGAAGCCCGGAAAACACACGCCGATCCCGTTGCCGCGTGGGCGGCCATTGTCAACGATCCGGAAAAACGGCGTTCCTACCAGCGGGCCCGAGGCAAAGGCGGATTCCGCAGGGTTTCCTGGGACGAAGCGGTGGAGATCATCGCCGCGGCGGTGGTGCACACCATCAAAACCAGAGGGCCGGACCGGCTGATGGGCTTTACTCCCATTCCGGCCATGTCCATGGTCAGCTACGCATCCGGTGCCCGCTTTCTGTCGCTTCTGGGTGGCACCATCATGAGCTTTTACGACTGGTATGCGGATCTGCCGCCGGCCAGCCCGGAAATATTTGGCGAACAGACCGACGTGCCGGAATCAGCCGACTGGTACAACTCCCGCTTTGTTGCCGTCATGGGCGCCAACTTGAACATGACGCGCACGCCCGATACACACTTCATCACCGAGATGCGCCACGCCGGCGGCCGCCTGGTTGTGATCTCGCCCGATTTTTCCGAAGTCGCCTCCCTTTCCGACTGGTGGATTCCCATCCAGGTTGGCAAAGACGGCGCCTTCTGGATGGCCGTCAATCATGTCATCCTCAAGGAATACTACGCCGACCGGCAGGTGCCCTTTTTCGAAGATTATCTGAAGCGCTTCACCGATATGCCCTTCCTGGTGCGCCTGGACGGTTCCCGGCCCGGCAAATACCTGCGCGCCAGCCTTCTGAAAGATTACAAAAACGAAGAAAACGGCGAATGGAAGCTGCTCATNTGGGACAAAAACTCCGGCCGGCCAAGAATGCCCAACGGGACGCTGGGATTCCGCTGGAGCCAGAAACCCGAGGGCAAGTGGAACCTCAGGCTGGAGGACGGCAAGACAGGCGATCCCATCGATCCCGAACTGACGTTCATTCACAAACATGACGCAGTGCAGGCCATCGAAGTGGAGGATTTTTCCACCGGAAAAGTGTTCCGCCGGGAAGTACCGGTCCGCCACGTGAAGACCGCGGAAGGCACGGTGGCGGTTACCACCGTTTTTGACCTGATTATGGCCCAGTTTGGCATTTCCCGCGGGCTGAAAGGCGACTATCCCGAATCCTACGACGATGATTCCATACCATTTACGCCGGCCTGGCAGGAAAAGGAAACCGGGATCCAGCGGGAAACGGTGATCCGCTTCGCTCGGGAATGGGCCACCAACGGTGAGAAGACTCAGGGCAAAAACATGATCATCTGCGGTGGCGGAACGAACCAGTGGTATCACACCAACCTGCTCTACCGTGCGGGCATTGTGGCCCTCATGCTCACCGGAAGCGTGGGAACAAACGGCGGCGGACTGGCCCACTATGTCGGGCAGGAAAAGGTGGCTCCTATCGCTTCCTGGGCCGCTCTGGCCTTCGCCCTGGACTGGGGCAAAGCACCGCGCCACCAGAATGCCCCCTCCTACCACTACGTCCACTCTGACCAGTGGCGGTACGACAAAGGCTTCCGCTACTACGATACCCTGCGCGGTGAGATCAAAGGCCATACCATTGACCAGCAGATCCTTGCCGTGAAGCGCGGCTGGCTGCCCTTCTTCCCGCAGTTCAACCGCAATCCACTGGAGCTGGTGAAAGAGGCGCGGGAAAACGGTGCGGAAGACGATGCCGCTGTGGTCCGCTATGTTGTGGAACAGCTCAAAAGCGGCAAGCTGAAATTCGCTGTGGAAGATCCCGACGCCGAAGAAAACTGGCCGCGCGTCTGGTTCATCTGGCGGGCCAACGCCATCGGGTCC
>MTOL01000285.1 GCA_002011685.1 Deferribacteres bacterium JdFR-76 | reverse complement strand
GGTGGGCCGGCTGGACAAAGATACGGAAGGGTTACTTTTGCTCACCAACGATGGGGAGTTGACCCACCGGCTGACTCATCCGCGGTATGAAATTCCCAAAACATACCGGGTACGCCTGGACCGTTCCCTGACACCGGAGGCGCTCAGCAGGTTGCGAGAGGGCATCGACATCGGCGAAAAACGGCCCGCCACGGTGGATTCTTTTGAGGTGATCCATAACCAGGAAATTCGGGTAACACTTCACGAAGGAAGGAAAAGGGAGGTGAAACGCATTTTTTCTGAACTGGGCTACCGTGTAGTTTATCTGCTCAGAGAACGGTACGCTTTTCTGGATCTGGAAGGTCTTGGAACGGGTGAATGGCGCTATTTGAGCGACGTTGAAGTTGAGAAACTGAAACAACTGGTGAGGCTGAGCCATGGAAATTAAAGGAAAACGCGTGCTGGTTTTAGGCGGATGGGGCCTTGTGGGCATTGCCGTCTGCCGCGAGGTGCTGAAAGAGGAACCCAGTGAGCTGGTAGTCCTCTCTCTGGAAAAATGGCAGGCCGAAGAAGCGGTGGCACAGCTTAAAAAAGACTATGGGGAAAAAACCCGGATCATTCCCGCATGGGGCAATATATTCCTCCGGGATTCCCTTCAGGGTCTGAGCCGCGAGGAACTCATCGAAAAATCCGAGTACAGGATGCAAATCATCGAAGACGTTCTGGGCGACCTGACAGAGGACATTCTTACCCACTCCCATCTCTATCAGATTATTCATAAGTACAAACCGGACATTGTGATTGACAGCGTAAATACTGCCACAGCCCTGGCTTATCAGGATGTGTTCCTNAATTATTANCGGGTGCGCAAAGAACTGGCAAAGGCCAAAGAAGAAAAAAGCTACTCCGAGACGTTGATTTCCGAGGTCGAAAAGCTGCTCTGCACCCTGTACATTCCTCAGCTCATTCGGCATGTGCAGATCCTTTACGAATCCATGCGCCGGGTTGGATCCAAGATTTACGTAAAGATTGGAACCAGCGGTACGGGGGGGATGGGCCTGAACATACCCTACACTCACAGTGAGGAGAAACCTTCCAGGGTACTGCTCAGCAAATCATCGGTGGCAGGTGCCCACACCCTGCTCCTGTTTCTCATGGCCCGCACGCCGGATGGGCCAATTACCAAAGAAATCAAGCCGACGGCAGCCATCGCCTGGAAGCGGATCGGATTTGGGGAAATTACCAAACACGGTCGACCGCTGCGGATGTACGATTGCCCGCCAGATCAGGCCTATGTTTTGGAGGATGTACTGGAACTGAAACCCAGGCCGAAATGGAAGGCCCTGGGGAATAAAGTGCTAAAAAATGTGTTCATAGATACGGGCGAGAACGGCATCTTCTCCAAGGCCGAATTTATGGCAATTTCAGCCACAGGCCAGATGGAATACGTAACTCCGGAAGAGATTGCCTACAACGTGGTGTACGAGATTAAAGGCGGGAACACGGGGCACGATATCATCAACGCCCTAGATAACGCCTGCATGGGGCCCACCTACCGTGCCGGCTACATGCGCCATGCAGCCATCCAGAAGATGGAAGAGCTGGAGAAGAAGCATGGCGTGGATAGTGTGGCTTTCGAGCTGCTGGGCCCACCGCGGCTATCCAAATTGCTGTACGAAATTTACCTGCTCAAACAGATTTGTCCCACCATGCAGGAACTGCGCAGCTGCAACGAGGAGGAAGTGGCATCCAGGCTAGAGGATCTGGTTTCGTCCAATTCCCAGCTCAGGGCCCAGATTCTCTCCATCGGTATTCCCATCTTAATGCCGGATGGCAGGCGGCTGCTGAGAGGGCCCGAAATCAAAATACCGCCCTATCGGGGGTACGAAACGTTTGAGATCACTGAAGAGAATATTGACCGATGGGCCCACGATGGCTGGGTGGATTTGCGGGCCAAGAATATTCGTGTCTGGAAAGACCGCATGGACCGGATCCTCAAACAGGTAGAATCCATCCCTCCGGATGACACCAGCTCTCGCTTCGAACACGACCGTAAATACTGGCTGGAGGATGAGTCGATCAATATCGGCAAAGTGGTGAGCTGGATTTTTACAGAAGAAGAACGTGGTTTAAGAATGAAAAGCTGAAGATGACTGCCACACGGAAACGCAAAAGACTGGTGATAGCAATTGATGGGCCCGCCGGGTCGGGGAAAAGCACCACGGCCCGGCTTCTGGCCCAGCGTCTTGGCTATCTGTACTTGGACACAGGTGCGATGTACCGCGCCATTACTGTGAAGGTAATTCGCCGTGGCCTTTCAAAAGAACAGATTCCGGAGATCGTCCGGTTTCTACCGGATACCCGGGTGGAGCTGGAACAGGCGGATCACGGGGTTCGGGTCTGGCTGGATGGCGAGGATGTGACGGAAGAAATTCGCACGCCCGAGGTAGACCGCGAAATCAGCTGGGTGTGTCAGATCCCGGAGGTGCGGGAGAAACTGGTGTCGCTTCAGCGGCAGGCGGGCGAGAAAGGGGGGATCGTGGCCGAAGGCAGGGACATGGGAACGGTGGTTTTCCCTGATGCCGATATCAAGTTTTTTCTGGTGGCGAGTTTGGAAGAACGCGGCAAACGCCGCTGGCTGGATCTGAAACGGAAGGGGATCGACATACCGCTGGAAGAAGTTATCCGCGATCTGGAGCGGCGTGACCGAATCGATGCCTCCCGCGATATCAGCCCCCTGAAAAAGGCTGACGATGCCATCGAAATCGATACAACCCATCTGACCATTGAGGAACAGGTGGAAGTGCTCCTGAAAAAAATTCAGGAGCGGTTTGGCGACGTTTTGGAATTTTGATCTGATGATGAGGCTTTGGTGAAAAGGCCAATTTTGCGTTTGATTCTTGAATTGGAAAAAGAAGGAACCTAAGCGAAACTCCTGTCCCCCGTAACCCTCATTGGCGAGTTGTTTCCCCATGCCGGCCATTCTTCGAAGCTGGAGATATGATTGCTCAAGCGATAGCGATGCAAAATGAGGAAATTCGTTCCGTGGAGGATCTGATATGTTCTTGGGGTATGGATTGGGAGAAAGGGCAGGAGCGATTTTGTACGGGCAAAAGGGTGTAAAAAAGAAAGGAAAGTTGAAATTTTGTGGAAGAAAATTTTGATTTGGTTTCGAATTCGTAATATTTTTTGTCGAATTGATTACAAATAGAGGAGTGGGCGTAAATAATTTTGAAAAATAAGGACTTAGACATACGAGAATTGGCATTAGGGATGGAAATTTGTTGACAAGCGTATGAGTTTTTATTATTTTTTAACTCGTAAATTTTTAAACATTTTATTTCGAATACTTTACGGATTCCGGGTTTGGGGGAGTCAGAAGAAGGATTGGGCGGGTGGTTTAATTATTGCTTCAAACCACCAATGTTTTTTGGACCCGATCCTGATTGGAACTGCAGCTCCGCGTGAGCTGTATTATTTTGCCAAAAAAGAGATATTTTCCTGGCCGGTCATCGGTTTTCTGGCCAGAAAATACAATGCCTTTCCGGTACGGAGGGAAGCGTTTGATCTGGAGGCGATCCGGAAGGCGGGATCAGTTTTGCGGGATCAGCACTCGCTGGTTGTGTTCATTGAAGGAACGCGAAGCCGCACGGGTGAGCTTCTGCCGCCCAAAAGCGGTGTGGGGCTTTTAGCCTATCAGAACAGGGCAGACATCCTGCCGACTTATATTCACGGCAGTTTTCGATTGCGCCAGAGTCTGTTCCGTTACCCGGGAATTATTGTGGCCTTTGGGGAACGGATACCGATCCGGCGCTATATGCGCCTGAATCTGCCCAGAAAAAAGGTGTATCAGAAGATTGCTGATGACGTCATGGATCAGATCAAAAAGCTCCGGGACGAGGTGACCCATTTCTTGCAGGAGATTGAGCATTAGCTTCGCAAGAAGCAAAAAATAGAGAAAGGAGGAATGAAAAAGTATGGTACAGGACGAAAAGAACCCAAAAGTTCAGGCAGCGGAGGAGAATCAGCCCGTAGAACCGGAAGGAAACGAGCCGGAAACGAAGGAGACGGCGGAGCGGCAGCCGGAATCTCAAACCAAGGCTGCAGAACCACAATCCGACCCTCAGCCTGCTGAGCAGGCAGCTGCTGGGGCCGATCCTCAAGAACCCAGCGAAGCAGCCCGCTTCAAGCCGGGACAAACTTTGAAACTGGATGAGCTGGAAGAGGAAAAAGAGTACGATCCCAACGAAATCAAAAAGTTTGAGCAAATCTATGAGGCCACGCTGAACCAGTACACCGAAGGTCAGGTGGTCAAAGGGAAAATTATCTCTATTGATGCCCGTGAAGTATCCGTGGATATCGGCTTCAAGACCGAGGGAATTGTCCCAATCGAAGAGTTTTCCAATGTGGATGATCTGAAAATAGGGGACGAAATTGAAGTTTACATTGATACGCTGGAAGATAAAGACGGCCAGCTGATCCTTTCCAAGCGGAAAGCCGATTTTCTGCGGGCCTGGGACCGTGTGATTGAGAAGGCGGAACGGGGCGAGATCATGAAGGGCCGCATTGTTCGCCGTATCAAAGGCGGCATGGTGGTCGATCTGGAAGGTGTGGAGGCCTTTCTGCCGGGCTCCCAGATCGATGTGCGTCCCATCCGTGATTTCGATGCCCTAATT
>MTOL01000245.1 GCA_002011685.1 Deferribacteres bacterium JdFR-76 | reverse complement strand
GCCCATGGTGGGTATGCTTGGATTTGACTATGCCTTCGGATTTGATTATTATGATAGCCGTGGCAGAAGATATGGTGTCTGGAAACCGCATTTTGTATTCGGGCGTGGTTTCTAAGGGTAAAGACAAACCAAACAGAAGGAGGTTCACGTGAATTCAATGAAGAAAGTAACCTGGATTGCCACCATTGCCGTTCTGATTCTGGGTGTGTTTTCCCTCCGTGCAGGTGCCCAGCTAAAGATCGGATACATCAATTCCGACCGCATCTTACGGGAATACAAGGAAGCCCAGGATGTGCAGAAGCAGCTGGATGCCAAAAACCAGGAGTGGCAGCGTCAGGCCCAGCAAATGCAACAGGAAATTCAGGAGAAGCAGCGCCAGCTGGAATCCCAGAGCCTGCTGCTGAGCGAGGAGAAAAAGGCCGAAAAGCAGCGAGAGATCCAGGAGCTGATCAATAAGTTCCAACAGTTTCAGCTGGAAAAATGGGGGCAGAATGGGGAGGCCTTCCGGCTGCAGCAGGAGCTGATGCGCCCGATTTTTGACCGCATCAACGAGGTGTTGCAGAAGATCGGCAAGGAAGAGGGGTTCGACTATATTTTCGACAGCGTAGCCGGAAACATCGTGTACGCTGCACCCGACCAGCCGGATCTGACGGACCGGGTTCTGGAAGAGCTGAACAAGGGAGTTTCTACGGCCAAAGGAAAGAAAAAATAACGCGTAGGCTACGGAAGGAGAGGCAGCGGATGAAGCTTGGCGAAATTGCCCGGCTGGTTGGAGGGGAGCTGAAGGGGGATCCCGAAGTTGATATATCCGGAATTGCACCGCTGGAATCGGCTGGGCCCGGCGACCTGACCTTTCTGGCCAACCGAAAATACGCACGATTCCTGAAGGCAACGAGAGCATCAGCCATTCTTCTTCCGCAGGGGGAATGGGATCTTCCTCAGGCACTGATCCTTTGCGAAGATCCCTATTTTGCTTTTGCCCGCATTATGCAGGAGTTTTATGGCACGGGGCGGAAGCTTCCACCCGGTGTACACCCTTCGGCCGTGGTTGCTGAAGGGGTGACGATCGGGGAAGGTGTGGCCATTGGACCTTTCGTCACTGTGGAGGAAGGCGTTCAGATCGGAGACCGGTCCTGCATTTATCCGGGCTCCTATATCGGCAAGGATGTGGTCATCGGGGCCGATGTGCTGATTTATCCCAACGTGACCGTCCGGGAGGGGACGCGCATCGGCAACCGGGTCATTATTCAACCCGGTGCGGTGATCGGAAGCGACGGGTTCGGGTTTGCCCAGCATAACGGGGTTTATTATAAGATTCCGCAGGTGGGCCGTGTGGTGATTGAGGATGATGTGGAGATCGGTGCCAACACCTGCATCGACCGGGCTACGCTGGGCGAAACCCGCATTAAAAAAGGAGTAAAGCTGGACAATCTTATCCAGATCGCCCATAATGTGGAAGTGGGGGAGCATACAGTTATCGCGGCGCAAACGGGGATTTCTGGCTCAACCCGTGTGGGGCACCACGTGATGATGGGCGGTCAGGTGGGGGTTGTGGGCCATATCACGATTGGGGATCATGCGATCTGCGGTGCGCAGGCCGGGGTAACCAAGCCCGTTCCGGAGAAGACGTTTGTCTCCGGCTATCCGGCCAGGCCGCACCGCCAGGAACTGCGCATCGAGGCTTCGGTGGAAAAACTGCCCGATCTGATCCGGCACATCCGGGAACTGGAAAACCGGATTGCTGAACTCGAAAGAAAACTGGACATGAAAAACCTGAATCAAACGGAGGAGTAGGTCACAGCGATGTTTAAGAATCAGCGGACTATAAAAAAGCCTGTCTCTCTATCGGGAATTGGTCTTCATACGGGGGTGAAAACCACGCTCACATTCCGGCCGGCTCCGGTAAACACCGGGGTGAAATTTGTGAGGGTGGATCTGCCCGAGAAGCCGGAAATTCCGGCTGTAATCGATTATGTGGTGGACATTTCCAGGGGCACGACACTGGGCAAAGATGGGGTACGCATTCACACCGTGGAGCATGTCCTGGCAGCCATTTACGGGCTGGAGATCGACAACATTTACGTGGAACTGGACGGGATTGAGCCGCCCGTTTTTGACGGCAGCGCGCTGCCCTTTGTGGAGAAACTTCAAGAAGCCGGATTTGAAGAACAGGATTCTCCCAGGGACATCCTGATCATTGATGAAACCATTACCTACTCGGAAGAAGACCGCGGTGTGGACATCGTGGTGATTCCTTCCGATGAATTCCGGATCACTTTCATGGTGGACTACCAGAATCCGGCCCTGGGCACCCAATATACATCGCTTTATTCTCTGAAGGATGAGTTTGTGCGGGAATACGCACCGGCCCGGACGTTCTGCTTTCTGCATGAGGTGGAAGAACTGGCGGACCAGGGACTCATCAAAGGAGCAAACCTGGAGAGTGGCCTCGTGATTATCGACCGGGAGTTGAGCGAAGAGGAGCTGGACCGCCTGAAGAGCAAACTGAACCTGAAAGAGAAGATCAAACCCAGCCGCAACGGCATTTTGAACAATGTGCCGCTGCGCTTCAAAAATGAGCCGGTCCGCCACAAAGCCCTGGATCTGATCGGGGATCTGGCGCTACTGGGCGTCCCAATCCAGGCGCACGTGATGTGTGCCCGGTCTGGACACAAGGCCAATGTGGAACTGGTGAAAAAAATCCGCAAAATCTACGAAAAGAAGCTCATCACTAAAAAGCTTCAGGTGTCCAAAAAGGACGGATTCCTTCTGGACGTCCAGGCCATTCAAAAGGTGATGCCGCACCGGTATCCCTTTTTGCTGGTGGACCGCATCGTGGATTTCATTCCGCAGGAACGTGTGGTGGGTATCAAGAACGTGACCATCAACGAACCGTTTTTCCAGGGCCATTTTCCGGATCATCCCATTATGCCAGGAGTTCTGATTATTGAGGCGATGGCCCAGGTTGGTGGCTTTATGCTAATGAACCTTCAGGATAACCCTGAGGAAAAGCTGGTGTATTTTATGGGGATGGACAATGTCCGTTTCCGTAAGCCGGTGCGGCCGGGAGATCAAATCCGCTTTGAACTGGAGATGCTGAAATACCGCCGGACTTACTGCAAAATGGCCGGCAAAGCGTATGTAGATGGTGACCTGGTGGCGGAAGCGGAACTAATGGCCGCCATCGTGGACCGCGAAGAGAAACAAGATAAAGAATGAGGTGAACGTTGCCAGTAATTCATCCGACGGCGATTGTGGATCCGCGTGCGGAACTGGGTGAAAATGTGGAGATTGGGCCTTATGCTGTGATCGAAGAAAATGTGGTGATTGGAGATGGAACCTGGATTGGCCCACATGTGCTGGTGGCCAGGGGGGCGCGGATTGGAAGGAACTGTAAGATTCATAAGGGAGCCGTATTGGGTACGGAACCGCAGGATTTGAAGTTCGAGGGGGAAGAGACAACGCTGGAAATTGGTGATAATACCGTTATCCGGGAATTCTGCACGCTAAACCGGGGGACAAAAGACCGGTGGAAAACCCGTATCGGCTCCAACTGCCTACTGATGGCTTATGTGCATGTGGCTCACGACTGCATTCTGGGCGATAACCTGATTCTGGCCAATGCGGTGAATATGGGCGGGCATGTGGTTATTGGCGATTATGCGGGCATTGGCGGAATGGTTCCCATCCACCAGTTTGTCCGCATCGGCCGGCACGCGTTTATTGGCGGAGGGTACCGCGTTCCCAAGGATGTGCCGCCGTTTATCCTGGCGGCAGGTGAACCGCTGCGCTATGCCGGCGTCAACCGCGTTGGATTGCGGCGCCGAGGGTTTTCCTCCGAGAGTATCGACCGGATCCGCGATGTGTACCGGATTATTTACCAGAGCAATCTGAATGTGAGTCAGGCCCTAATGCGGATCAAGGATGAATTTCCGCTGGAAGGAGAGGTGAAAGAAGTGGTTGAATTCATCGAAACGAGTGAACGGGGCATTGTAAAGTAGGATGGAAACGTGGCGCTGGATGGTTACACCGCTGTTACCCGGGTCGTTGAACATGGCCCTGGACTATGCCATCGCCATGCACGTCGGAAAAGGAACCAGCCCGCCCACAGTCCGTTTTTTTAGCTGGAAACCGTACTGCCTTTCTGTTGGTTACAACCAGCCTGTCGATGAAATCCGCCTCGATCGTTGCCGGGAGCTGGGCATTGATGTGGTAAGAAGGCCCACCGGGGGCCGCGCTGTGTATCATTCACAGGAATTCACATATTCTGTTTGCCTGGCGGAAGGGCATTCCCTCTACCGAGAGACAGTCCTTGCAACCTACCTGGTTTTGGCCAGATGGTTGGTAGAGGGGTTGAGGCGTCTCGGAATTCCGGCTGGCATAGCACCGGAAGCGCGATCGCCAAGGGGAGTGGCAGAAGAAAGCCTTAAACCTTCCTGTTTCTCAGTGCCGTCCAGCTACGAAATTCTTGTGGAAGGTAAAAAAATAGTCGGTTCGGCCCAGCGGCGCTGGCAGGATGCGGTACTGCAGCACGGATCCATTTTGGTTGGGGAAGAACACCTGCGGATTGCCGAACTGATGGAATGGTCGGGGGTAGAATCCGAGAAGGTTGCCAAACGGCTGCGGCGACGGACTTCCTGGATGGGGCTGTTTCTGGAAGAAGTTCCAGGG
>MTOL01000490.1 GCA_002011685.1 Deferribacteres bacterium JdFR-76 | reverse complement strand
CGGGTCGGTGAATGCTTTTGACAAACCTTTGTGGCAGGGGCAAAAACGGATCCGCAAGGGAAATTGCGGTGATGGATGATCGCCCAGGAGGTGGCGCGTGCCCATGCTACCGCTGCTTCCTTCATGCATTTTTCCCTTGCTCTTTGCTGCCCGCTTCATATTGAGGCAGCCCGGCCCCTGGCTTTCTTGAAAAGATCAGAAGCCGCACCGGAGGATCGCGTGACAGATCGGTTCCTGTCTGTGTCTGCCGCTGATTATGCCTAATTTTCATTGCTGGGTCCATTTATGATCCGCGTCGTCAACATCGTTGGGGCCCGTCCCAATTTTATGAAAATGGCCCCCATTCACCGCCTGATGCAGCAGCACCCTGCGTTTGATCCGGTGTTGATCCACACCGGACAGCACTACGACGAGCGGATGTCCCGCATCTTTTTCGAGGAGCTGCAAATGCCGCAACCGGATCTTTANCTGGGGGTCGGATCCGGTTCCCACGCCGAACAGACGGCCCAGGTGATGATGCACCTGGAGCCGGAGCTTCTCCGTCTGCGGCCTCATCTGGTGATCGTTGTAGGCGATGTGAATTCCACCCTGGCTGCGGCCCTGACGGCCGTCAAGCTCCATATCCCCGTGGCGCATGTGGAAGCCGGCCTGCGCAGCTTTGACTGGACCATGCCGGAAGAGATCAACCGCATGCTCACCGACGCCATCTCCTCTTACCTTTTTGTAACGGAGCCCAGCGGCCTGGAAAATCTGGAGCGCGAGGGCCAGGATCCTCAGCACATCTTTTTTGTGGGCAACGTGATGATCGACACCCTGGAAGCACACATCGCCCGGGCTGAAAAACACTCGTCCATTCTGGCCCGGCTGGGCCTTCGATCCCGCCAGTACGCCCTGCTCACCCTTCACCGTCCCGGCAATGTGGACCACCGCCCAACTCTGGAAAACATTTTGCAGGCGCTGAAAAAAATCCAGGATGAGCTGCCGCTGGTTTTCCCGGCGCACCCGCGGACGGTGAAGAACATGGAACATTTTGGATTCCTGGAGCAGGTCCGCCAGTGGCCCAATTTCCGCCTCCTGGAGCCCGTCGGCTACCTCGATTTTCTCCATTTGATGAAGCACGCCCGGGTGGTCCTCACCGATTCCGGTGGGATCCAGGAGGAAACCACGGTCCTCGGCGTCCCGTGCCTGACCCTCCGGCCCAATACGGAACGTCCCATCACAATTGAGATGGGAACAAACCGGCTGGTCGGTTCGGACCCGAAAACGATCTTGGCCGCTTTTCGGGAGGCGATGAACGGATTCCCCGCCGACGCCCACCGGCCTCCCAAATGGGACGGCCAGGCCGCCCGCCGGATTGTGGAAATCCTTGCGGAGAAGTGCACGCCGCAGTAATTCCTTCCTCACCCGCCTGCCAAAACAAAATCCCCACCGGGTACCGCCTCTTTTGACTTTCGGTTGAATCCCCTCGGAACAAACTGCCGCCCAATTTTCTTCCTTTCCATTGGCCGGGAGAAATGTCCCGTTCTTTCTGTTCCCGCTACAAAAATGTTGCGGAAAATCCGTTTTTATTATTCTTTGCCTAAAGAACATGCTGCCAGAGGGGTGGTGCGTTCACCGGACGTTTTTCCTGGAAGGCGAAGCGATCAAAATGGAGGCTGACGGCAATGGGTAGGCGATCTTCGAAACCGGATGACACACGCGCAGGTCTTGCACCGCGGCCGATAACCAGGCGCCGCGTTCTGCAGATGGGGGCTATGGGGATGGTATCTGCCACCTTTTCGGTGCTGGGGACCGCATGTGGCGGTAGGCCGGTCCGTGGAAAGAACTGGGCCTGGGTTGTTCCCAAAGATGTTCAGTCGCTGGACGAAAGCAAAAGGCTTTTTGATCGGATGCGGCGCCACGGGATTGAGGGGGCCCTCGTTCAGGGGGATCCGGAACGCATGGCGAAATTGTCTCCGGTGGCCCGGGATGCGGGGGTGGAACTGCAGTGCTGGATTATTTCGCTTTGTTGCCGGGATGAAGAGGTCCAAAAGAACCACCCGGACTGGTTCATGATTAGCCGGAAAGGGGATTCGTCTCTCGAGAAACCGCCCTATGTGAATTATTATACCTGGCTTTGTCCCACCCGGCCCGAAGTGCAGGAATACATGGCCAGGCGTGTGGCGGATCTGGCAGATATTCAGGGGTTGGCCGGTGTGCACCTCGATTATATCCGNTATCCCGATGTTATTTTGCCGGTGGGAATCCAGCCGAAATACAACCTCGTTCAGGACCGCGAATATCCGGAATTCGATTTCTGCTATTGCCCTGTTTGCCGGGAGCAATTCAGGAAGGAAGCCGGCGTGGATCCTCTCGAGCTGAAGGATCCCTCTGCCAGCGAAGCCTGGCGCAAATTCCGCTGGGACCGGGTTACCAATCTGGTGAATAACCTTGTTAAAGTTGCCCACGGAAAAGGAAAAAAACTCACGGCCGCCGTTTTTCCCTCTCCCTCCATCGCACGGCGACTCGTCCGCCAGGATTGGCCAAGCTGGAACCTCGATGCGTTCCATCCTATGATGTATCATAAATATTACAACCAGGGGATCGACTGGATCGGAAGGGTGACGGAAGAAGGACGGGCCGCCCTGTCGGACAGAGTTCCCCTGTACAGCGGGCTTGCCGTATACATGCTGGAGCCGGAAGAACTTGCCAGAGCTACGCAGATCGCCCTGGATGCCGGAGCCAGTGGGATCACCCTTTTTCATGCCGGCCACATGTCGGACAGGTACTGGAAACAGCTGAACCGGGCACTTCGTTCCTGACGCGCCGGTGGGGTCGCGCCGAAGCGCAGGGGTTCCATTGAGAATCCCGGTTTTTTTCCGGCGATGGGCGCGTCACGTGCCGATCCGCGGTCGGGGAAAAGGATTCCGATGGATAAGATGAAAACCGGCCCATCGGCGGTGCCAAGGGACCCTTTAATTCGGCGGGAAGGACCTTTGCGACCGGCAGCCCGCAGAAAGGCCGGTTCGCTCCTGCTCTGGCTCTTTCCTTCCGGGCGTGTGTATGTGGGTTTGAGGCGGGATGCGGTCCGCATCGGACGCGCCCGCCCGGTAGGAAGCGGATGTGTCCCGTGCAGGTAATAACGGGTGCTCCTGCGTGGCGTCTGGCAAGAAAGGGGCGCGGACGGCAGCTGTCCGAAAGGGCTGTCCGGAGAGGAAGAACCGGAAGGCAAACGGGACTTCATCCAAGCACTTGCCCTGTTTGGAAGGGGCCGGGATTTCTGCATCCGAAAGCCGGCAGGGGATGTCCTCGGTACCGTACGGGCGGTCGCTCCACAGACAGCAGATGCCCGGGAATAAACGGCTTTGCCGCCATGAATTCCGCCCGCCCAGCGGATTTGACCTTTTTCTGAACATCGCCGTCGTGTTGGTTTATGCGCTTTTCCGGAACAGATGGCCGGGGCTGCGCATCCCCGGAAAATTCGGCGCGTATTCCCTCCCGGCCCGGGGAAGGCGGATGCCGGAGCCTTAGGGATGCTTCGGGGGGAAACGCGGGCATTTTGCAAAGGCGCTGTGCCAAGGCGGGGTAGCGTGCGTGGAAAGCCGCGCCTATTTCGTCCCCAGGAGGGCAGGCCGATGAGCGTGGGAATGGATCGGCGCCGCTACCGGAGGGGACCTTTCGGTACAGACAGGGCCCTTCGGCTTTGCCGGAAAAGCGATCTTTTGGGGGCTCCATTGGAAAAATCGGGGATGGAGTTCAATTCGCCTCGACTGCAGTGTGAAGCCGTTGCCGAATTTTTCTGGAATGGAGACTTTTAGTCTTTAGGATCACCGCCGTTCTGTGGAAGTTGGACGTTCAGTTTTTTCTTGGGGGTTGTGCCTTTGAGGGGCTGGGCAGGCCGGGAAAAATTTTTGTCTTTTTGATTAATTGACCAAACCAATTTTGGTTTTCGACATAGTCAACGGTAGTTCTTGAAAAGGCCGCCGTCGGGATGTTTTTCGGGGCATGTTCGGCGAAAGGCATTGCAGGAAAAGCCTTCAAAATCAACAGGTCAGGGCCCTGATGCGGCAAACAATGAAGAAAATTTACGAGAAATGGATAATCGTTCTTTCGAAATTATCAGTGGGTGGATCTTAATGCCCCAAAAATTTTGTTCTGGCGAAAAAAAGTACTTGACAATTTGTGAGTAGAATTTGTATAATAAAGCAACAAATTAGCCCAGAAATGGTGGTCGAGGAAAACCCCATATGTGAATCTAAGGATTTAAAGATCAAACATTCAGAATAATAGCCATGTTATTTATGCCTTTTTGCCGCCATTTTGTTTATTTGAACAAACAACCAATAAATGCTGTTTCTCCATTTCTGTATTTTCCCCGTTTGGAGAAACCCCGGTTGTCAAACCGGCTGGTTGAAAAGGTTTCAGGTGTATTTAATGGATGAGGCCATCATGATCGCGAAAAGGAAGTCATTAAGCCGCATTATCCTTTTTATGGCGTGGATGGTTCTGGCGCTGGTGAACAGTGGCGGAGCCGTTGATTATGGTACCATTCAGGGTACCGTCAGGGATGCTTCCACAGGGGAACCGTTGCCCGGTGCCAATGTGATACTGGTTGGAACCAGCCTGGGGGCCGCTGCCGATGCTGACGGGAAGTTTATTATCTTACGTGTATCTCCGGGCACATACACCCTTCGCGTCACCTTTATCGGATACC
>MTOL01000552.1 GCA_002011685.1 Deferribacteres bacterium JdFR-76 | reverse complement strand
AGAAGAAAAAATGCTGCCAGACTCCCGCGCCTACTGGCTGCTTTTGAGAGAAATCTGGGATGATTTCCGCTCCTGCTATCCGGTTTCGCCGCTTGCTGCTGGGGAATGGCAGTTCTTCCGGCTGCGGCCTCTCAATTTTCCAACACTGCGCATCGCTGCCCTGGCGGGTCTGTTTGTCCGTTTCGGCCAATGGGGATTTGTGGACCCGTTTCTTAATGCATTTCGTGATCTGAAAAACCATCCGCAAAGGATCCTCGGCGAATTGTGCCGGCTTCTGATGGTAAACAGTACCGGTTTCTGGGAGCGGAACGTTCATTTTCGGGGGGATCATCTGCTCCGCCGGCCCATTCGGCGACTCATTGGTCGGCAAAGAGCAGCCGAAATGGCGGTGAATGTGATCTTCCCTCTTGTAATGTTGTACGCAGAGGAGTGCGGCGATCTGGAGCTGGCTTCGCTTTGTAAGGCTGCTTACCTGAGCGCGCCGCCGTTACAGGAAAATGAAATTACCCGAACATTGAGTCGGCGCCTGGGGATCAATCGGAGGACATTTCGGCAGCGCATGGCCGCCTGTGAACACCAGGGGATGATCCAGCTCGCCCGATTTTATTGTCCGCGATGGTACTGTCAGCTGTGCGTACATCCCTCCGCCCGCGACGGCACCTTCCGCGATGACGGACCAATCCCAACCTGACTATTCGCCCGTGGCTGGAAAATGATCTTGCAACCCTTCCGAATTGGTCGTAGATTAGTTTACGTCTCAACGACAACCGGAGCAGTCACGTGACAGAAGTTTTGGCATTCATCCTTGCGGGTGGTCGCGTTGATGAGCTGGGCGGACTCACTCGCTACCGGCCCAAATCGGCTGTGCCCTTCGGAGGCCTGTACCGGATCATCGATTTTCCCCTGAGCAATCTCATGCATTCGGGCATCCGATACGTGGGCGTCCTTTCCCAGTACCGGTCCTCGCCCCTGATCAACCATGTGCTGGATGGAAGCTCCTGGGATTTCTACGGCAGAAACCGCCAGTTGAAACTGCTGCCACCCTTTAAAGGAGAAAAGGAGTCAGACTGGTACAACGGGACAGTGGATGCCGTTTACCAGAATCTCGATTTTGTCCGCTCCATTCAACCGGATCTGGTTTTGATTCTCTCCGGCGATCATATTTATAAAATGGACTACCGGCCTCTCATCCGTTTTCATGTGGAAAAAAAAGCGGATTTGACCATCGCGTTTGTCCGGGTGCCGCCAGAGGAATCCTACCGCTTTGGTGTAGCCGAAATCGGCGGATCGGGAAGCGAACCCGGTGGACCGGTGTTGCGCTATCTCGAAAAACCCGAAAAGGCGGATCTGGAATGGGCGTCCATGACCATCTACGTCTTTTCCACCGCCTTTCTGATGCACTGCGTAAACGATGCAATTGGCCTGCTGCGTGAACAGCCTACGGTGGAATTTGGCCGGGATGTGATTGCACGGATGGTGCAGCAAGGAGGCGGCAAATACAGGATTTTCGGTTATAAATTTTCCGGATACTGGGGCTATACGCGCACCATTCCGGAATTCTGGGCCGCCAATATGGATCTACTTTACCGGCCAGACCGGATCGATCTTGAGAAGTGGCAGGTGCGTACCAATCTTGACCATCGGGGTATCAAGGAAAGGATTCCGGCAGTTTACCGGCCTGGTGCCAGAGTAGTGAATAGTATGATATGCCATGGCTGTGAAATCCGCGGGGAGGTAGTCAATAGCATCCTTTCTCCGGGAGTGGTAGTGGAAAAAGGAGCGCGCATTTTTAATTCCATCATCATGTTCGATTCACATGTTGGTAGGAACACTTTTTTGAACAATGTAATTCTGGATGTGGATGTTACAGTAGCCGACGGCGTTGTGCTGGGGACAGAGGATGACCTTTCGCCGAATGCCGGACAGGTTTGTGTGGTGGGCGAGGGTGAGAGTGTGACGCATGAGGCAGCAGAGAAGCTGAGGCAGACGGGAATATTATGAGAGATGTTTTGGTGATGATTCTGGCGGGAGGCGTTGGAAAACGCCTGAGCGTGCTTTCCATGCTTCGAGCCAAACCCGCTGTGCCATTTGGGGGCATATACCGGATTATCGATTTTACTCTCAGCAATGTTATGCATTCGGGTCTCACCCATGTGGCCGTGCTTCCTCAGTACAAGCCGCTTTCACTGATTGAACATATTGGCATTGGGCTGCCCTGGGATTTCAACGGGCGCACCCGGAGCATCAATATCTTGCCGCCCAGTACCGGAAAGAAGTCATCGGACTGGTACAGGGGAACCGCGGATGCCGTCCGGCAGAATCTGGATTACATCCGCAGCATGGACCCGGAGATTGTGCTGGTGCTGTCCGGCGACCACATTTACCGCATGGATTACATGGAGATGATCCAGTTTCACCGGCATTGCGATGCCGACGTTACCATTGGGATGATCCGTGTCCCGCAGGAGGAGGCCAGTCAGTTTGGAATCGCCAGCCTAGATGCTACAGGCCGAATTGTAGACTGGGAAGAGAAGCCGGCGGTACCCAAAAGCGATCTGGCCTCGATGGGCATCTATGTATTCTCCGCTTCTTTTTTGATCCGGCAGCTGGAAGAACTGACAGGAGATGATTTCGGCCACGATCTGATTCCTCATTTTGTGAGGGAACACCGTGCCTACGGCTACCGTTTTGATGGATACTGGCGCGACGTGGGGACGGTTCAGGCTTACTGGGAATCCAACATGGAGATCTTCGACGAAACATCCGGCATCAATTTGAAGGAATGGAAAGTCGCCACAAATTTTGATGAAGAGGGGAGAATTGGAGACCGCCCGCCGATGCGTATCGGTCCGGAAGGCAGGGTGGAGAATTCGTTCATCTCTCACGGGTGCCGGATTGATGGAAAAGTGATTCACTCCGTCCTTTCTCCTGGCGTTGTGGTGGAAAAGGGGGCTGTGGTAAGAAACTCCATCATTTTCCATGATACAGTTGTGGGAGAAAGCTCTACGCTGGATTACTGCATTGTCGATAAAAATGTTGAAATCGGAAAGAACTGCCGGCTTGGAGATCCCTCCGCCGGTTCCGGGCACCTCTGTTTAATTGGCAAGTGGGCAAAAATTCCCGATGGCATGCGCATCGGGAAGTACTGCAAGGTGTATCCGCTTACGGATCTGAGCAAGGGATCGCGGCGCGTCATTCCTGACTTTGAGGAAGCCGGCGAACCGCCCATTTAATTCGGTTCATGCATTTGAAGCAGCAAGGACAACAGCTTTCTGACATTCCCGTTGTAATCCTCTCCGGGGGGTACGGTACGCGGCTGAAACCACTTACCCTGCGCACACCCAAACCTATGTTGCCCTTTGCAAACCGCCCGCTACTTGAACATTTGCTGTTGCGGCTGTCCGGTCTGGGGTTCCAGACCTGTCACTTTTTGCTGCTTTACCGGCCTGAGATGGTAAAGAGCTATTTTAAGGAAGGGAAACAGTACGGCCTTCATCTGGAATATGTGGTGGGAGAGCAGGATTTTGGCACTGCTGGGGCGGTACGCATGCTGAGCCAGGAGCTGGGCGGGACGTTTCTCGTCGTTTCCGGGGATCTGGTTACAGATGTGGATTTCGGGGAAGTTGTCCGCTACCACAGGGAAAAAGGTGGGATTGCCACCCTGGTCCTTTCGAAAGTGAAAAATCCCATGCCGTTTGGCATTACGCTGCTGGATGATACAAGCCGCGTGCGCCAGTTCATGGAAAAGCCATCCGCCTCGCAGCTGTTCAGTGATACCGTGAATGCTGGCATTTACGTACTGGAACCGGAAATCTTCCACTACATTCCGGCCAACCAGCCTTTTTTCTTCGCACAGGACCTTTTTCCGCTTTTGCTGGAAGAAGGGCTGCCAGTATACGGCTACGTTCATTCGGGCTACTGGCAGGATATCGGTGATTTGCGCCAGTATCTCCTTACCCACCGCGATGTGCTGGATGGCCGGGTCATTCTGCCAGATGTGTTTGTCCAACCTGGAAAATCTATGGCAGGTGAGGGGACCAAAATCGCGCGGGGTGTACGGCTGGAGGGCACCAACCTGCTGGGGGCCCGCTGCCGGATCGGAGAGGGTGCGCGCATCGTAAACAGTGTGCTGGGAGATGACGTGGAGATTGGCCCTGGAGCAGAGATCCAGGATTGTGTGATCTGGTCGAAGGTGCGGATTGGCGCGGGAGCACGGCTGATCAGCGATGTAGTGGCGACGGGAACCGAAATTGGGGCCCGCGTATCCATTGATGATAATGTGTTTATTGCCGAGGGGGTGATTATTGAAGACCTGGCAGTGGTAAAGTCCAATGTGAAGATCTGGCCGGAAAGGCGTGTTGGCCGCGGGGCCACTGTCACTACCAGTCTGATTGTTGGCGAACGTTGGCTCAGGGAGCTCTTTGCCGGCAACCGGATCACCGGAAAGGCCAATGAGGAGATCACGCCGGAATTTGCCGCGCGGCTGGGCACGGCGATCGGGTCCTATCTGGGACGAGGTGGGGAGGTNCTGGTGAGCCGAGATGCGTCACCGGGAGCCCGCATGGTGCACCGTGCTATTATTTGTGGGCTGATGTCCGCCGGAGTGAATATTGGTGACCTGCGTGTGGCGCCGCTTCCGATTTTGCGGTTTTCGCTCAAAAGTGGGGCCGATAAAGGAGGTATTCACGTCCGCCAGGCCCCCGGTGG
>MTOL01000551.1 GCA_002011685.1 Deferribacteres bacterium JdFR-76 | reverse complement strand
AGCTGGCCACCCGGTTCCCTGAAGCGGTGAATTTATGTAATTTAAATGATATCAATTAGTTATCAATTGTTAAATTGTTTTAACAAGCCCAAATCCGCTTGACAATATTGGCAAAAAGGCCTAAGTTTTTATACCGTTTTCGGGAGGGTGCCAGAGAGGGTTTTTCATGAACGGCCAACCTGCAAATTTTATCAATATTTTTCTGGAGAAGAGCGATCTCTACGCCCGGCGTGACGAAACGCTGCACGAACTTCTGGAGCTTTTGAGAAACGAAACCGGGGCCTGCGCCTGCAGCCTCCGTTTTCTCCAAGATGATATGCTTCTGGCGGGTGTGTGTACCGGCTATCCGCATCCGGAAAAGCGGAAACCGGCTATCCGTCTGGATCAGACCCTGCGGAACTGGTTCAGAGAAGGCGAGCCGCTGATCATTCAGGATATTGGAAATGAACCGCTTCTGAAGCGCAGCCGGAAAGCCTACTGGCTGGATCAGGGATTTCGCAGTGCCCTTTTGCTCCCCATTTATGCGGATGGCAGAACGCCCCGGGCAGTCTTCAGCCTCTTTTTCGACCGTGTCGGTGCCGTTGCCTCGGATACGCCGGAATTTCTTATGCGCATCCGACCTCTTTTTTCCCTCATTTTGGACCGGGTGCTTTATTATGAAGACGTGGCGGAGATTCAGCATCTGGTTCAGAATATTGTGGAAAGCACAACCGATGCAGTGCTTTTGACCGACATTCTGGGCAAAATTCTTTACGTCGGGCGCCGGGCCACAGAAATTTTGCACCGCCGCAGAACCTCGCTGCTTGGCAAATTCATCTTTCAGGTGGATTCACGGCTGGGGCCGGCTTTTGAAGAAGCGCTGCGCAAAATGGCACGCCGATCGCGACCGCTCTCTTTCGAGGCAGAAGCCGGAAAGCGCGCCCATGAACTGGTGTACCTGCAGGGCCAGGTGATTAAGCTGAAATTGCACCGCACCGGAAACGAAACGCTTCTGTGGATCTTGCAGGACCGGTCGCAATTGCGCCGAACGGAAAAGGCCCTGCAGAAAAAGCGGCAGGAACTGGAGGATTTCGTCTATTCCATTTCCCATGACCTGAAAGCACCGATCGTTTCATTGCAGGGATACGCTTCGTTGCTCTGCGAGGAGGGCAATTCCACTCTGGATGAACAAAAACGCCACTACCTCCAGCGGATCCGCGCCAATGCAGAAATGATGCAGAGCATGATTCAGGATCTCCTCCAGCTTTCGAGGGCAAGCCGGGTCAGCTCAACCTTCCGGCTGGAGTCCTTTGGAGCAATCCTTAAGGAGACGCTGGAGGAATTTCACTATCAGCTGACGCGCAAAAACATCCAGGTGGAATATCCGGAACGGTTCCCGCGGGTAACATGCAACCGCATGGGCATTAAGCTGGTTCTTTCCAACCTTATCAGCAACGCCATCAAGTTCATGGGACGGCAACCAAAACCGCGGATTGAGATCGGCTGGCAGAAGGGACCTCAACAGCTTATATTCTACGTGCACGACAACGGAAACGGAATGGATCAGGAAATTCAGCAGAAAATCTTTCAGCCCTTTTTCCGGGGTCCCGGCATGGATAAGGTGGAAGGGACGGGCATCGGCCTCGCCATTGTCCGCAAAGTCATTGAACAGCACCAGGGACAGGTGTGGGTTGAGTCCTCACCCGGGAAGGGGTCTACTTTCTTTTTTTCGCTGCCGCACGGACAACGGGCACCCGTTTTGGTAAGTCCGTAATACGGCAGCCAGTCCCGAAAAGGCTTACATAACATCAGGGCATGGATGGTGTTTTCGCCTGGATCGCGCAAGGGACAGAAAGGTTTTGAGGAGAAGAGAATGAAATCTTCATCCTTGCTGGTTCCGCCTGAAGTACAGTCCGGAAATGGGGAGTTTTCGGTTGAGGGATATGTGGCCCGCTTTCGCCCGTTCCTCAATCTGCTGGAGGAGGCGGTTTTTGTGGTGGATGCCAACAGCCGGGACATCCTCATGGCCAATCAGGCCGCTTCCAGGCTAACCGGTTTTTCGCCCGCCGAACTGGAATCCCGGAAAATCGACTCGCTGCACGATCCGGAAGAGTTGCCACTTTTGTTGCTGGAAATCCAGCGGCTGGAATTCGAGCGGGTAACATCGATCGAAGAATTCACCCTGGTGCAGAAAAACGGCTGGAAGTTTCCGGTGGATGTTCACCTGGCCCGTCTGGTCCAGGATGAAGAAGAGTTCAAACACCGCTATTTTCTGGCCATTTACCGCGGTCGGCCGGCTGGAGAAGGTGAAGACGCATCTGCCCGCCGGAATCAGGAGCTTCTGGCTCTAATGGAGGTGGGGCAAACCATCGCCTCTGCCCTGGACGTGGATGAGATCATCGACCTCACCATGCTGAAACTGGCCTCCGTTTGCGGTGCCAAATATGTTTCTATTTTCCTAAAAGATGAAGAAGGCCGGCTGCAAATGTACAAGGCTCATAAGAATCCGCCGGAAGACATCCTCCTGTTTGACCGCCCTTGGCGGGTTGCGATTGAGGAAGGGCCTTTCCAGGAAGTGAATGAGAACAAAAAAACCCTGATTATCGAAAACGTCTTCAGNGATCCGCTTTTTGAGAAGTGGCGGCCCATTGCCGAACGAATCGGCTACGGCTCTCTCATCTCCCTGGCACTGGTACCCCGCGACCGCTCGCTGGGGGTCTTCAATCTTTATTACGAGAAACCGCGCAAATTTACTCAGGAAGAGATCAATTTTCTGCGAACGGCGGTTACTTACCTGGCCATTTCGATTGAGAATGCCCGCCTGTACCGCGAGTACCGGGAAAAGGTGGACCAGATCGCCGCCATTAATCAGATTACCCATTCCATCAACTCCAGTCTGGACCTGGAAGAGATCATCAAGACCATCGGGATTGAGCTGAAACGCATTGTTGATTTTGATTACCTCTCCATTGTTCTGTTTGAAGAGGATAGCGACCAGTTGAATGTGTTTTCCATTGCTTCGGAACGGCTGGCGGAGCGGATTGGCCGTGAGCGCTGGAAACCGCTGGACGGTTCTTCTCTGGGCTGGCTGGCGCTGAGCGAACGGGAAAATCAGGCCTTCACCTTCATTGAGCCGGCCAAAGAGGAAGATGCCACCTATGAGACGAAACTGCGCATCGAGCAAGAACTGAAATCCCGACTGAATGTGCTGCTTCTTTCCAAAGATAAGTATCTGGGGACATTCAGCATCGGGAAAATGGAGGCCAGGGCCTATGGGCAAACCCATCAGGTAATTTTCCGCCAGATTGCCGCTCAAGTGGCTACTGCTCTGGAGAACGCCAAACTGTACCAGGAAGCCCGGCGGCGCCTGACGGAATTCTCCGCCCTGGCCGATGTGAGTAAAACCATTTCGTCCAGCCTCAACATCCGTGAAGTTCTGGATCTGATTGTCAAGGCAGCGGCCACCGCCATGCATGCCAAAATTTGCACCATCTGGTTTGTGGGCGATGGTACCGCGCCTACCGGGTACTCCTCAGCTGCGCCCGAAGCCTCCTCACTTCTGCATTCGTCCTTCGCCAGAAAGTTGGACCGCATCATCAAAGAGCGGAAGCCGCTGATTATTGAGGATCTGGAACGGGAGAATATTGCCATTCCCAGCCTTCCGGAACCGCTGAAAAAAACGCGGCTACGGTCCTACCTCGGGGTTCCGGTGACGTCCAAAAATAAAACCATTGCCGTATTGAGTGTTTACAAAGAAAACTACCACCGGTTTGCGGAGCGGGAAATTAAGCTGCTGAGCACCATTGCCAACCAGGCAGCCATTGCCATTGAGAATGCCCGGTTGTACGAACGGGAGCGGCGGCGGGCTGCTCAGCTAGCGATGGTGAACGAAGTTGCCAAGAAGATCACTTCAACGCTGGATCTGGAGAAGTTGCTGGAGACACTCTGTAACGCCATCCTTGAGGTGTTTACTTACCACTACGTGGCTGTTTACCTGATGGATCAGGATACGGATCAGCCGCTATTGCGGGCGCACGCGGGGGCTCTGATGGAGACTCTCCGGCTTGGAACACCGCTTCAGTCCAACCATTCGCCCATCGGCCGGGCCATCCTTAGCGGCGAAACCCTGGTGGTCCATGATCTGGCGGAAGAGCAGGAAAATGAGCCAGGCTATCCCGATCAGGGTTCCATGCTGTGCATTCCGCTGAAGATAGCCGAAAAAGTAAACGGCTGCCTGGTGCTGATTTCCGAACGCAAACAGGCCTTTGACCGGCGCGATCTGTACGCTTTTGAAGTGCTGGGCAGTCAGGTGGCCAGCGCCATCCAGAATGCCAACCTCTACGAAGAAACCCGCCGGAACTCCGAAAAACTGGCTGCGGTGAACGAGGAGCTGGAAAATTTCGTTTTCACCGTGTCGCACGACCTCAAGTCGCCCATCGTTTCCATTCAGGGGTTTGCTTCCATCCTGCTGGAAGATTTCGCCGAAAAACTGGATCCGGAAGGAAAACACTACCTGGAGCGCATCCGCAGCAATGCATCGCAAATGGAACGCCTGATCCGGGATCTGCTGGAGCTGTCGCGCATCGGACGTGTGGTGAACCCGTTTGAACCCACCGATATCAACGACATTGTGAAACTGGCCATCAACAACCTCCAGTTCCAGGTTCAGGAAAAAAAGGTGGCGATTGAATATCCATCGGATTTTCCCACCGTGGTTTGCGACCGGGACC
>MTOL01000549.1 GCA_002011685.1 Deferribacteres bacterium JdFR-76 | reverse complement strand
CAGTCTCTCCGGCTTTTCCATTGAAATTCTTTAAGTTAGTGCGGGTCCGCGGCTACGCCGCCATACGTATCCGCTGTGCCCCGCTGCAAGCGGAGAGTCCAAGGACAAAATCAAATTGCCGATTTCCCTACATTGAACAATATCCGTTCAAAATCTTTGCCAGGCGCAGCCAACCACCCCCCGGATCTCCGGATCCAGGTGCCGCCATGTGTTTCAAACTGGAACAGAAACACAGAACCGGCCGCTCCCAGACGGAACCGGAACCCCGCATCCAGGAGGAAATTTGTTCCTCCCAGTAACGAAACCAAATTTGGTTGCTTTTTTACTGCATTTTCATAAGATTATGAACTGCATGGAATCGGAAGAACGGAACGGACAAATGGAATCCGGACTCCGCAAAGGAAAACGCTTCTCAAGGAAGGTGAAACAGTCCCTGGTCAGCTTCTCCGCTTCCTGCCATTCTTTCTGGACCTGTCCCGGGAGGCCATAACCATGAAGGCGATGGTTGCCGAAAAACAGGCTGGCATTTCCACCCATCCATTAACTCTAAAAGAAGTGCCCACACCGGAGCCCGAAAAAGGCGAATTGCTTTTGCGGATATCCGCATGCGGCATTTGCCATACCGATCTGCACGTTGTGGAAGGCGACCTGCCTCCCAAAAAAATCCCCATTATCCCCGGGCACCAGGTGGTAGGCAGGGTGGAAAAAGTAGGAGAAGGGATTTCCACATTCCGCAAAGGCGACCGCGTTGGTGTTCCCTGGTTGCATTGGGCCTGCGGGAAGTGCCGTTACTGCAAAAAAGGTAACGAAAACCTGTGCGAACAGGCAAAATTTACCGGCTATCATGTAAACGGCGGTTTTGCAGAATACATGACGGTTCCCGCTGATTTTGCCTATCGCATTCCGGACGTTTTTGATGATCTGCACGCAGCCCCTCTGCTCTGTGCCGGCATCATTGGTTACCGTTCCCTGCGCCTGAGCGGCATTCAGCCTGGCCAGCGGCTCGGCCTGTTTGGGTTCGGTGCTTCCGCTCACCTGGCTATTCAGGTGGCAGTTCACTGGAAATGCGAAGTGTATGTCTTCAGCCGCTCCGCAGAACACCGGAAACTGGCAGAGGCGCTTGGAGCCAGATGGACCGGTACCGCAGACCAACGCCCCCCTCATTTGCTGGACAGTGCCATTCTCTTCGCTCCGGTGGGTCATCTGGTCCATAATGCCCTGAACGTTCTGGACAAAGGCGGAACACTGGCTATTAACGCCATTTATCTTTCTCCCATTCCTCAACTACCCTATGAAGCCATCTACCACGAAAAAACTGTACGGACGGTTGCCAATAGTACCCGCCAAGATGCCAGGGAATTCCTGAAGGTTGCCGCAGAAATTCCCATACGGACAGAAATCGAAACTTTCCGCCTCGAGGAAGCCAACCAGGCCCTGGAAAAGCTTAAATCGGCAGCCATTCAGGGCGCAGGCGTTTTAAAGATAGACTGAAAACCAGGAACATAAAAAAGGAGGAGACGACATGCCCAACGGAATCTTCCGCGTACCGGAGCCCAAAAACGAACCCATCCTGGATTATGCTCCGGGAAGCCCGGAACGGGATGAATTGAAAAAGACACTCAACGAGATGCTCTCCAAACAGATCGAGATCCCGATGATCATCGGTGGAAAAGAGGTAAAGTCCGGCGATATTGGTGAAATCCGTTGTCCTCATGACCACGGCCATGTGCTGGCGACCTACCACAAAGGTAACGAAAAGTACGTCCAGATGGCCGTTGAAGCAGCTCTGGAGGCCAAAAAAGAATGGGAAGAGATGAGCTGGGAAGACCGGGCTGCCATTTTTTTGAAGGCCGCTGAATTGCTGGCCAGGCCCTATCGTCCCATTTTGAACGGCGCCACTATGCTCGGCCAGAGCAAAAATGTATTTCAGGCTGAAATCGACTCGGCCTGCGAAATTATTGACTTTTTCCGCTTCAATGCGTATTACATGCAGGAAATTTACCAGCAACAGCCCATTTCCGCACCGATGATCTGGAACCAGGTGGAATATCGCCCGCTGGAAGGCTTCGTTTTTGCCGTCACTCCCTTTAACTTTACATCCATCGGTGTGAACCTGCCTACGTCTCCAGCCCTTATGGGCAATGTGGTGGTGTGGAAACCGGCATCCACCGCGGTCTATTCGGCATACTACGCCATGCAGCTTCTCAAAGAAGCCGGATTGCCTGACGGGGTGATTAACATGGTACCCGGCCCCGGTGCAGCAATCGGTACACCAGCTCTCAATCATCCGGATCTAGCGGGCGTACATTTTACCGGAAGCACCGCGACTTTCCAGGCCATGTGGCGCATCATCGGCAACAACATCAACCGCTATAAAACCTACCCGCGAATTGTGGGCGAAACCGGCGGCAAGGATTTCATCTTCGTTCACAGTTCCGCCGACATCCAGGCCACAGCGGTAGCAACGGTACGCGGCGCCTATGAATACCAGGGCCAAAAATGCAGCGCTGCTTCCCGGATGTACGTTCCCAAAAGCATCTGGCCCAAACTGAAAGACACCCTTCTGGATATGATCCGCGATATCAAAATGGGCGACGTTACGGATTTCCGCAATTTCATGAACGCGGTGATCGACAAAAACGCGTTCGACTCCATAGTAGCGTACATCGAATACGCCAAAAAGAGCAACGAGGCCAAAATTCTTATCGGCGGTGGATACGACGACTCGAAAGGCTATTTTATTGAACCCACCGTGATCCTGGTCGACAATCCCAAATTCAAAACCATGGAGGAAGAGATTTTCGGGCCGGTTCTGTCCGTTTATGTGTATGAAGACAGCAAATACGAAGAGACCCTGCACCTCTGCGACGAGACGTCTCCCTACGGCCTGACAGGATCCATCTTTGCCCAGGACCGGAAAGCGATCGTGCTGGCGGCCAAAATCTTGCGGCACGCTGCCGGGAATTTCTATATCAACGACAAGCCTACTGGTGCCGTGGTGGGTCAGCAGCCATTCGGCGGCTCCCGTGCATCCGGCACAAACGATAAGGCCGGATCGTTCCTGAACCTTATCCGGTGGACATCGGCGCGGGCCATCAAAGAAAATTTCTATCCGCCGCTGGATTACAAATATCCGCACATGCAAGCGGAATAAAGGCAAGACAAAAGGCGCCTTCCCCCTCTCGGAAGGCGCCTTTCTTGTTTAACCGGAATCCCAGAAACCGAAAAAGGAAAGAGGAGAGCCTGAAATGAAACTCCGTGCCTTTCTGGCAGTGGTACTTCCCGCCTTTCTTTTCTGGACAGCCCAGAGCCGGGCCTGCACAACCGCGGTCATTTCTGGCAAATATACGGTGGATGGCCGGCCGCTGCTGCTAAAACACCGCGATACAGGCCATCTGCAGAATAAGCTCGTTTATTTTACGGATGGCAAATATGCGTACATTGGCCTGGTCAACGCCGACGACAGCTTGGCCGCCAAAGTCTGGGCCGGCGTCAACAGTGCTGGATTTGCCATTATGAATTCCGCCTCGTACAACCTGAATACGGGCGATACCACCAAAATCAAAGACCGCGAAGGCTACCTCATGAAAAGGGCCCTCCAGGTCTGTGCTACACTGGCGGATTTCGAACGGCTCCTGGATACCCTGGCCAAACCCCTTGGTGTGGAGGCCAACTTCGGCGTTATCGACGCGCAGGGCGGTGCTGCCTACTACGAAACCAGCAACTGGAGCTACACCAAATTCGACGCCAACGATCCCAGAACCGCCCCGTTCGGGTACATTATCCGAACCAACTACTCCTATACCGGGGAACGGGAGAACGACAAAGGCATTATCCGTTACCAGACAGCGGCCGAGCTTTTTTACCGGGCAGCCCAAACCAGCAACCTTTCTTACCGATTCCTTTTGCAGGACGTTTCGCGGTGCCTTTACCATTCGCTAACCGGTACAGACCTTGCCGAAAACCTGCCCTCAGTAAAAGACAACCCCCTATTTGTGCCTTTTAGAGATTACATTCCGCGCTATTTTTCCGCATCCACTGTGGTGATCCAGGGAGTAAAGAAAGGCGAATCTCCGGACCTCGCTACCATGTGGACCGTACTGGGATTCCCCCTCACATCTGTGGCAATCCCGGTTTGGGTGGCCGGCGGAGACATGCTGCCCTCTATTCTGAAAGCAGATTACCCGCAAAATGCACCCCTCTGTTCAGCAGCACTAAATCTGAAAAGCCGGTGCTTCCCCATGAAACGCGGGAACGGGAAATATTACCTCAACTGGCCGGCTCTGCTAAACCGGGAAGGCGAAGGAATCCTTCAGAAATTGAGGCCGGTGGAAAATGCGGTTCTGGAAAAGGCCGAAGCCTACCTTTCCCGCTGGCGGAACCGTGGAATAAGAAAGGATGAAATTCGTGCCTTTTACACAGCTGTGGAAAAATCGGTACGAAATTCATACCGGCAACTCTTTGGCATCGAAATGAGGTAAAAAAACAGGGGATTTCTGTCCCGGATATTTGCGCCTGTCCTGTCTGGTTTCTTTCCGGTTTCTGAAAAAATCGGAAACTGTAATGGACCAACCACCGGCTGAAAGGAAGAGGCCATGTAGAAATGGCAGGGCCACTCTGCAGAGAAACCGGGTCAGGGCAGCAAAGAGGCCAACCCCCGTTGGTTTGCACCGGGTTTGTCCCTGCAATCCGCCGGTTCGTTTTTCCCTGA
>MTOL01000401.1 GCA_002011685.1 Deferribacteres bacterium JdFR-76 | reverse complement strand
TTATCAAGGCTACTGAAGAGGAGCGGGTCGAGGCCCGGCGTACCTGTGAACGCATTGCCCGGTCGCATTATGAAAATTTTCTGATTGTATCCCTTTTTGTTCCGCGGGAACTGCACCAGCATGTATTCAACATTTATGCTTTTGCCCGCACCGCCGACGATTTTTCCGATGAACTGGATAATCCTGTAGAAGCCCGCGCCCGGCTGGACGACTGGGAGCAGCAGCTGCGATCCTGCTATGCCGGAAAGTACAAACATCCCATTTTTCTGGCCCTCTCTGAGACCATCCGGGAATTTCAACTTCCTGAGGAATATTTTCTACGTCTGCTCAAAGCATTCAAGCAGGATCTGAACGTAAGGCGGTATGCCACCTTTGCCGATCTTCTGGCCTACTGTGAAAATTCGGCCAATCCGGTGGGCCGGCTGTACCTTTGCCTGTTTGGTGCCCATGAGGAGAAAAACCTTCCTTATTCGGACGCCATTTGCACGGCCCTCCAGCTGACCAACTTCTGGCAAGACGTTTCTGTGGATTGGGAGAAGGGGCGTCTTTACATCCCACTGGAGGATTTGAACCGTTTTGGTGTGAAAGAGGAGGATTTCGCATCAAAACGCTGGTCCAAAGCCATGCGGGCACTGCTTCAGTTTGAAGTGGACCGCACGGAAGATCTCTTCCGCGAAGGTATGCGCCTTACACGGCAGGTGCCGCCACGGCTGCGCAAACAGGTAGAGCTCTTTGTGGGAGGCGGGCGCAAGATTCTGGAAGCCATCCGGAAACTGGATTACAACGTTCTGGAACAGCGACCGCAGTTGAGCAAATGGGATCAAATCAGCCTTCTTGGCGAGTCACTTCTTGGGTTTTAAAACGCTTTTCTACCTTCCGGTCAGGACGGCCTTTCCGTGTTTTTGCTCCGGGGATCGACTTCCTCCTCATACGGAACAACTTTTCCGAAACAATTGGCAAAAAATATTGTAATTTGGGTTACGGAATTCTATCATAAAATGGCAGGCAACCCGGAGAGAATGACGGTAACAGGTGATTATGTCCCAGCAACGGACCGCACGGCATTTTACCCTGGATCATGCGTATCTTTACTGCCGGAATATCACGCGCAAAAATGCCAAAAATTTCTACCTGGCCTTTCTATTTTTGCCTTGGCCCAAACGGCGGTCCATTTATGCAGTCTATGCTTTCTGCCGGTATGCGGACGACCTGGTGGATGATCCCGATATCCGCGACCGTCGAAGCTTGCTTCAGCGCTGGCGCCAGGATCTGGAAGCCTGTTACCGCGGTGAAACCAAAAATCATCCTATCCTGATTGCCCTCCACCACACTGTCCGCACTTTCAAAATTCCCAAACAGTATTTTCTGGAACTGATCGACGGGATGGAGATGGATTTGTTTAAAAAGCGGTACCGCACTTTTGAAGAACTATACCAGTACGCATACCGTGCGGCCTCCGTGGTTGGGTTGATTTGCATTGAAATTTTCGGATACCGAAACCAGCGGGCAAAAGAATACGCGAAAAATCTGGGCATTGCCCTGCAGCTGACCAATATTCTCCGGGATGTCCGGGAGGATGCCCAGCGCGGCCGGATTTACCTTCCCCTGGAAGATTTGCAGCGGTTTCGCCTGTCGGAAGAAGACCTTCTGCACGGAAGGTACAAGCCTTCCTTCGTTCAGTTGATGGAATATGAGGCAGCCCGCGCGATTTTCTATTATGAAGAAGCCACCCGCCTGATCCCTCCGGAAGACCGCACCCTGCTGGTAACTGCGGAAATCATGAAAAACATCTATTTTCAGCTTCTGAAAGAAATGCGAACCCACGGGTATGATGTATTCCGGAATACCATCCAGACATCCCGCCTGATGAAACTGTTTATCGCTTTTAAAACCTGGCTAACGGTACATCTCCGGAGAAAATGAAACGGGTTCTGATTATTGGGGCCGGACTTGCAGGCCTGAGCGCAGCAGTATACCTGCGACGATCCGGCTATAACGTAACTGTTGTGGAAAAACGCCCGTTTGCCGGCGGCCGCACCTATTCGTTTGCCTGCAGCGGATTCCCGGTTGCGCTGGATAATGGGCCACACGTAATGCTGGGAGCCTACAGCCAGATGCAGGACCTCCTTCATCTGGTGGGGGCGGAAAATGAAATTTGGGGAACACCGCGGCTTCAGGTGGACTATGTTGTCCGCGGAGGAACCAGAGCGGCCCTCCGTGCCGGTAATCTTCCGGCACCTTTTCATTTGCTGGCCGGGCTTCTGCGCTTTCCTCTTCTGGCGGGAGCCGACAAATTCCGGTTTTTGCGGCTTTCCAGTGCTCTGAACCGGGAAACGGAAACCGCTCTGGATGGCAAAGACGCCCGTACCTGGCTGGAAAGCCTGGGGTTTGGATCCAGCGCAATGCAGGTTTTCTGGGAGCCGCTCATCCTTGCCACGCTGAATGGCTGGCCTGAAGAGGTAAGTGCTCTGCAGCTTGCCCGCGTCCTGAAGCTGGGGTTNCTGGCAGGACGGAAAGAAAGCCGCATTTTGCTGTTCAGGAACAGCCTTTCGCGTTCTCTGGTACATCCCATCGTTTCCTGGCTCCAGAGAAATGGCGTCCGTTTTGAACTGGGAACGCGCGTGAAAGCTCTGAGAATCGTCCGCGGCCGGGTTCTGGTTTGGAAAAGGGAGGGAACCATAGAGGGCGTTGATGCAGTTGTATCCGCGGTGCCCTTTCAGGTACTCCGGGATCTGCTGAGACCAGAGGATGGAGAACTTGGCAGGCTGAAAGCATCCCTCTCGTCCCTGGAAACCGGGTCCATTCTGAATGTTCATTTTTTGAACAGGCGGCGTCTTTTTCCGGGAAGATTTGCTGCATTGTTGGGTATAACGCCACAGTGGGCATTTATCCGGCCAGCTGAAGGTGAGGTTTTTCTCTATTCGCTGGTGGTAAGCGGTGCCGGACACCTTTTAAAGCAACCCAGAGATGAATTGAAGAAAAGAATGCTCCAGGAGCTTCGGTTGGTGTGGGCGGATTTCTCTCCCGTTGAGGGGACAAAACCTCGCCTCGTAATGGAAAAACACGCTACCCTGCTCTGCCGCCCCGGCGCAGAAACCTGCAGGCCGTTTCCCGGACGAATTGCAGGCAATTTTTTCGTGGCAGGAGACTGGACCCGTACGGGGCTTCCACCTACAATGGAGAGCGCCGTCCGTAGTGGGAGAATGGTAGCCCGGGAAATCGAAAAATTCTTCCGGCGCAAAAAAGCTTAGTGGGTTCCGGAACTACCGCAAAGCCGGGTGCCAACGAAACGCAAAACGAACGGTGGTTCCCGGCTGGGGTTCGGATTGGGGAAGAAAATTCCGGTGGGGATGATCATCCGCTTTCTTGACCGACGGTGGCCACGGTACCTTGCCCGTTCTTTACCTGTAAAACGCGGATCTGGGACCGGAAACGGGCCCGGACTCCGGCTGATGCCACGGTGTAGATCTGCATGATGGGGGTCCGTCCATCCTCGACCTCGCTGTTGGAAAAAGTGGCCCATCCAGGGCTATGCCGCAAAGGAATGTTCCTGCCTACCGACGCGGTAATGTATCCTGCTGGCAGATGCGCAAAAGCCGGGGAACCTGCCAGCGGATCAGCAGGAATCCAGCCTGTTCCCGGTATGTAGAACTCAGCCCAGGCACGGTTCAACAGCTGAGTTCCTTCCAGCTTGAACCCAAATACGTTCCGGGCTGGAATTCCAGCCGCGCGGCAAAGGGCCACAAAAAGGTCCGCAAACTGACCGCTATCGCCGCGGCGCGTAATCAGCGCCGCAAGCGCCCCGCGTTTTCCCACATATTTCTGGTACGTCAGGTTTTTATGAACCCACTGGAAAATTTTTCGGGCCTTCTGGAAAGGGTTTTTTTCTCCAGAGGCAATCCGTTGAGCCAGGCGTCGGATTTCCGGCGTTTGTTCCAGAAAGCGCTCTTCGCGGGTGTAAAGGCGGTAGACCGGATCGCCGGGATTGTATGCTGGGATTTCTACTGTGTCCACCAGGCAGAAAAGCTCGTAGCTCTGCACGGTAAGGTGCCGTACCAGTTCAATGTCCTTTTTCTCGCGAATCTGCTCCGTCAGATCCCAGTAGTAGATCCTGTTTTTGTGTTCTTCGTCGAGGAAAATGTCGCGGGGGAAAGGTCCTTCCAGTTGCACTTCTAGGATTTCCTGGTTGGGCCGGGCTATGAAGGCAGAAGACCAGATGTGGAGCTGCGGGACGGTGCCTGGAGGAATTCCTTTCTGCCGCAGCAGCCTGTCCAGCGGGGGTCCGCTGAGAGCCCTTGGGTTGGAAATTTTTACGCGGATCTCAAATTCCACAGTTATCGGGTTGAGCGGCACCAGGGGAGGGGTTTCCGGTTCGGAGGGGTCATCTTCTGCTGACACGGACCGTCCGCTATTCACAGGAGGTACTGTCAGGGTCTCCCGGTGACCTGCACAGTTCCAGAGAAGAAACAAAAAGGTAAATAAAAGCAGTGGCTTCCGAACCATTATTCCCTCCCAACTGACTGTTTTGCGCACAATTTTTTATCGGCCACACCGGCGATTTCTTTGAGCCCTGTTATGGAATCGCCGGCTGGAAACCTCTGCGTTGGAGCGATTTTGCTTGTGCCTTGCCGTGTGAAAAAAAAGTTTCCAAAGTGCTTGCAAAAAAGCCAAGCATTCCGTATTTTTGCTCCGGGATTTGTCCTTACCTTTGCAGGAAAATATTGAAAAAGCAG
>MTOL01000402.1 GCA_002011685.1 Deferribacteres bacterium JdFR-76 | reverse complement strand
CTCCGGTCCGAATTCTGCAAAAATAAATGCCGGACAAAGCCTTTCTGCCCCGGCGGTCCATGCCATCCCACCTGACAAAATGCCTCCCGCTTGGTAGCCTTTCCTGCAAAAGGGTACAAATCTCACGTCCGAGCATGTCGAACACTATAACAGAAACTGCGCCGGGTGTTTTCAGAAAAAACGATATTTGGGTTTCTTTGCGGAACGGATTGGGATAGCTCCTCAAGGAAAAATCCGAAGGCTCTACCAGCTCACCGCCNACGGATCCTTTCACCGACGTAAGCGGCAGCATATTAGACACCCAGTCCCAATCATGCGACCCGTACAAATAAACGTTTTTGGAGTAATCGATATACCAGGTGCCGTCGTCGAGTACCAGACTCAAATCGCCGTTGCCATCGCCGTTAAAATCGGCCACAAAAGGGTACACCATACGTGATGTATCATAAGCTTCCGCGTAATAAATGGCAAGGTAGAACGATGGGGCTTGTCCCGGTACAAACTGATAGAAATACCANTCGCCGTACTGGAGCCGGAAAAACGCCAGCTCCCGGTCGTTGGGATTTTCATCAAAGTTTCCGATGAAGGGAATCACTTCGGCTCCAGCTGCCATGTCTATCACAAACTCTTCATCCCAGACATTCAACTTGCTGAGTCCATTGGTGGAATAATCAACCAGAATGTGGCCATCGTCCCTTTTGACGACGATATCGGCCTTTCCATCGCCATCCAGATCCCCCGGCAAAGCGTAGATATCACGCCGAGGAAAACGCGGGTAGTTTGCTAGCGGGTATCGCTCCCACTCCCTTAAACTCTGGAACCCATTCTTGGAAAAATCGATCATCCAGCCACCCAACAATTTGTAGACAGCAATGTCGGCCTTTCCATCCCCATCGTAATCACTGGGAACCGGAACGTACGGTGACGTCTTACTGAACCCGTAAGGCAATGAGAGATCCCAGTTGCCGAACCCGTTTCGCGCGTAATCGATCCACCAGGACGCATCCTCGTCATCTTTTATGGCCAGATCTGCCCTGCCATCCCCGTCATAGTCGGCCGGTGCCGGGTGAGCAAACCGGTGAAACCGGAGCGAGTCGGTAATGATCTCATCCCAGCTTCCAAATCCGTTTGCTGCGTAGTCAATGAGCCAGCGGCCATCATTCATCTTAAATGCCAGATCTGCCTTGGTATCGCCATCGTAATCGGCAGGACACGGCTCGCCCAGGTGCGGCACCCTGGCTTCGTACAATCCCGCATATTCGAACGTCCAGTAACTCTTGGGCATGGGTTTGGAATAGCCGAGAAAGGGAATATTAAGATTGGCGTCGTATTTATTGGATCTTAGAGAGACAATTCCCGGATCGCCCTGTACCAGAAAAACATAGGCATATGGCCTCCAGCTATTGTCGTCTGACGCAGGTGCGCAAATAGCCAACACGGAATCGTACCAGCTGGAAACAGATTTCAAAGCAACCTCAATATATTTTCCCGACAGGTGCAGAACACGGACACGGTGCGGCGTTACAAAATCCAGCTTCCACAGAAAATCTCTGCGCCTTCCGAGAGTACCACTTTTCCAGACGGGCACAAAAGCGCGGTAGGCCAGAGAAGGCGCAAAAGCATAATAATCCGGCATATGCCGCGGATCACTATAGACATGTCGCATATAAAACCAGCTATTCTCATAGTGATCGATTACCTGACGACGAAGCTCTTCATTTGCCGTCCAGACCAGGCTGTACGTTCGCTCATATTCGAGCGAGTCAATGACCTCCATTGTGTAGCAAACCCTTAATTTGGCCTTACTGGAATTGACATCATTAGGATCGTATCTTTCAATGTACAGCGGTATGTTGGGCAGCTCCTGGAAAATATAATCACCCAATAAATAAAGATTCGTCTCAATGGCATCTTCAAACAGCGGTCGGATGTCCGCTATTTGAATCCCCTGTTTCTGCATCATGATCGCCATCAACGGAATCAGGAGGTTGTAGGATTTGGCAGAAAGGTAGGCGATCCTTGGACTCTTATTCCGGATGATGATCTCAAACTGATTGGACACGTTAATCGCATCTCTGATCCAGGCTTCAAGGGTCTGTTGGGATGGTGGGTTGTTGAGGTACAGGGTGAATTCTTCGATTAGTGCGTTTACATTGCCAATTTGTTCCTCGGCACGCACCAGATTGATTTCCTCCAGAATTTCGTTTTTCGCTTGCAGAATCAGGCCAGCCAGGTCGGGATCCGGCTCGAAGAAATTCTTCACTTTCGTATAGGCATCGTAAAGCGTTTTGATGAACCCAAGAAAATCAAAGGTGGGCTTTGCAAAAACATAGCCATTGAAAATGGGAACGAATAGAAATAAAACCACAAAGAAGATCGAAACGGCCGGTCGCCGGAGCATGGTGCCTCCACCGTTGATGAGGGATTCTCCCCTTTATCCAGCGAAGTTACAGAATTGAAAGCAGAACTTTCCCGCCCAGCAGCGGAGTGGAGCCGGAAGGGAAGTTTCGGGAAGGCCAAACAATCAGAGCAAAATAGAACACGTTCCAACCGCCGCGCAGGCGAATACAGGCGAAATTGGATTTAAATCCGATTCATTTCTTTACTCAACCGGCAGGATGGTCCTACGGAAGCGCGCTGAGGCATTCCGAAACAGCTCAACAGGACCAGCAAAACCCGAATATACCTGCCTTCTGGTTAATGCTCTGAGAAACAATCAACAACCGGCCCCAGCGACGGTTCCAGAGGCTGCCAGGAGATTCCAGCTGCAAGGTAGCAAACCGGCTCAATGATGTCAAGCCATTTCTCCCCGCGCTTCCCCATCACCGGCGGAGGGGCTGTGCCGCCACAACCGCGTACCTGTCCCGGCTTTTCTTCATGGGCTAGTGTCTTTTGCAGGGAACCCGGNAAACATCCGCAATGCACAGCGCAGGGCTTCTGCCGCGTCTTCCACTTTCCCCCGCAGAGCAGTGGAGTTCTAACGGATGCGAATTTTTTCTGCCCTCTTTAGAAACACAGGATCCACTTCGGCACCGATTCCCGGAACTTCGGGCAAATGGATTTCACCAACCCGGTATTCAGCTCCACCCTGGATGGGATCGTCCACCAGCATCAGGTAACCGTCCAGATCGGCGTAGCGGATATTTTCCCGGGCAGAAACCAGATGAGCCGCGGCTGTAAGTCCGAGACGCGTTTCAGTCATGCAGCCCACCATACATGGAATGCCCGCCGCTTCGGCGACCGCATTGATCTTCAGAGCATGGTAAATTCCACCCGACTTCGCCAGCTTGATATTAAACAGATCGCAGCATCCCAGATGGGCCAGCTTGAAAGCATCCTGTTCACTGAACAGGGACTCATCTGCCATGATTGGAACCGGGCTGGCATCCCGCACCTTTTTCAGACCTTCCAGATTCCACGCAGCTACAGGCTGCTCACAGTACTCCACATTGAAATCCTGAATGGATCGGAGCACTTCCACGGCTGTGCGCACACTCCAGCCCTGGTTGGCATCGGTGCGGATCGGCAACACATCGCCAATAGCAACCCGGATGGCATGAACCCGTTTGAAATCCNCCTGAGCCGACGTTCCCAGCTTAATTTTGATCGCCCGAAACCCCATCTCCTTAAATTGAAGCGCTTTGTTGGCCATCTGTTCCGGAGAATCGATGCCAATGGTATTGTCCGTCCAGAAAATGCGCTTTTCGCCTCCAAGAAAGGCGTAAAGCGGAAGGTTGGCCGCTTTCGCTGCAATGTCGTAGAGGGCCATATCGAAAGCGCTCAGGGCGGTAGTATTGTGTTTCAGATACCCCTCCAGCTCATCAATCCGGCGGCCGATGGCCAGCGGATCTTTGCCGAGAAGCAATCTGGCAAAATCCTTGCTGGCAGCAACGACGGTCTCCAGCGTTTCGCCTGTGATAGCTGGAGTAGGATTTGCTTCGCCCCATCCGTGCAAATCCGCGTCCGTGTGAATGCGGACGAGAAGCGTCCTTGCATGCCGGATCTCCATGATAGCGATCCGAAACGGCTCTTTCAGAGGGATTTCAACCGGGTACAGTTCTACTTCTGTGATCCGCATTCTCACCTCCTCCCACGTTGGTGATCAGCTTTGCCATGTCCGCTTCTCCGCCGGTATTTCCCAGCGCTGGCGGTTCCTGCTCTCCCCACTTCTTTTCGGCAGCACAATGCATATTTCATTCTCCCCAGAACTGCCGGATCAGGGCCGGTTCCGGCGGCGGAGTAAGGCGGCTCACCAACCAGTAAACAGCGGCGGCCGAAAGAACTGACACAAATGAAGGATGGCTACCCCCAATGGCCAGCTCTTTGAGTACCGTATTGGCCATGGCATAGACGAGCATTCCCCAGATCATAGCTGCCAGCGCTCCCCAGTGGTTGCCGCGGCGCCAGTACAACCCTATCAGGATGGGAGCAAAAGTGGCCGCTTCCAGCCCGCCAATGGAGAAAAAGATGATCCACTGAATCAGCTTGGGCTGTCCCAGAGCAAGCAGAATAGCCAGTCCCAGGCAGCCGGCCATGGTGATGCGAGAGGCGGTTTTGAGCGTTGCGCTGGAGGCGTCCGGTTTTACCTCCAGCAATACGTTCCGTGCCAGGCTGGAAGTAATGATAATTGCCATGGCTGCCACGGTGGTCTGAATGCCGGCCACAATTCCCGCCAGCACCACTCCGGCCCACACATCTGGCAAAGTGTGCATGGCCAGCCAAGGCGCGATCTCATC
>MTOL01000405.1 GCA_002011685.1 Deferribacteres bacterium JdFR-76 | reverse complement strand
TTGCTGAAGAGCGAATTGCGTATTCGGGTTTATGAGCGGCTCAAAAAAATCGGCTTCCATTTGCCGGTTATTATTGCCTCTTCCGCTGTTGTTCAGGAGAAGGTAGAAATTGGCGAGGGTTCTGTGGTCCTTGAAGGCGCGATTGTTAATGCAGATAGCCGGATTGGAAAGTGTGCCATCATCAATACCAACTCATCGGTTGGACATGATTGCAGGCTCGGGGATTTTGTTCATGTGGCTCCAAGGGCTGTGTTGGGAGGAGGGGTTGTGCTAGGAGACCGCGTCCATATCGGTTTGGGGGCGTCGGTTATACAATATGTTAAAATCGCGGCGAATGTAATTATTGGGGCGGGTTCATTGGTTGTGCGTGATTGTTTGGAACCAGGAAAATATGTAGGAGTTCCGGCGAAGCTAACAAGATAAGCTTCATTTATGGTATTGATTGTACGGGTTTTGTTTCAAACGTTCAAGCAAGAGACATTTATTGAAATGGACGAAGTTTTTGGTTGGTATGCCGCAAAAAAGTGATCCAGAGCAAACAGGCCATCTCATAGGTCAGACACGGGGAATAGCGATAGCATTTTTTTGTTCCGTTATAGTATCGTTAGCTCAAGCGCTCATAAAATATGGATTTTTGCGAGATCCTATTTATTTTGACTTCCAATCCTTTTGGGATGTTCCTGGCATTGTATGGCAAATTCTGACAAATCCTTTTGTTCTTTTGGGCTATTCCATTGCAGGTGTTAGCTCCATCGCGTTTTTGGAGGCTTTGCATCTCACGCAGTTTGGGGTCAGCAATACAGTCTTGAGGTTGAATTATATGTTCTCCTTTTTTTTGGGAATCTTGTTGTTTGGTGAGCCCTTTCGTTTTGATCATTTTGCNGGCGTTATTCTCATATTTTCTGGGGTTGTGGTTTTTACATTACACAGTCGGAAAAACGAGCAGGGTTTCTAATGACAGTTGTGCTCGTTTTATTTGTTGCAAGTTCCCTGCGGTTTTTGTCGAGGGTGTTGCAAAAGAGAGCTCTTGCGCACGTTGGTGGAATTAAAATCTTCCAGAGGGATCCTTTCGGCATTATGGCAAATTTGTTTAAGATAGTTAAAAATCCTATTCTTTTATGCAGCTATTTTCTTTCCATTGCAAGTACGGTGATCTGGTTTTTTTTGTTGGCGAAATACCCTCTGAGTTTTGTCATTCCTGTTGGCGGAATTTCCTATGCATTTATTCTTGTGTACGGTAAAATTTTCTTTGGAGAAGAAATCAATCTTGGAAAGATCTGCGGGGTTACAATGATTATAGTGGGCGCCTGGCTATTGTTTCAGAAATAACTTGGCGTTTAGTATCGGAAACTTTCCAGAAAGGCATTTTTAACTAACATTATTTTAGGGGGGCATATGATTGAACTGCTAAAGTATTATCGGAAAATTGGGAAGATTCAGAAAATGCGGGGGGATAATCTTGAGAAGTGGCATTTCAACAAAATGAAAACGATGGTTACCTATACATATGAAAATGTGGAATATTACCACAAATTATATGAAGATGCAGGTTTTCATCCTTCTGTGTTAAAAAAGCCGGAGGATTTGGAAAAGATCCCGGTTGCGGACAAAGATGATTATAGGTGCGTTCCTCTGGAGAAAAGGGTTTCAAGCGCAAAGAAAGCTCGAAAAATTATCAGGTTAAGCACAAGTGGGAGCTCAGGGAAACCATTGACTCTTCTTTCGGATACAGCTGAGCTTGCGAAACAGCGGGTGAAATGGTTTTATGCAATGGGAAAGTATGGCTATTCTCCCTTTGATCTCATAGTGCACATATTTCGATCAGGGACCTCTCAAAGTGAGCCCATCTGGAGCAAATTTGGTATTTTCCGCCGAGAAATTATTTCAGTACTTGAACCTCCGCAGAAAATTTTTAAGAAGGTTAGGGAGTTCAACCCAGATATTCTGGTCGCGAATCGGTCGTTTTTTTTGATGATGATAGATGAATTCCTAAAACAGGGCGTAAACATTCGGCCCAAATTTATTATCAACATTGGCGAAGTCTTGTACCCAAAAGATTATGAAAAAATTGTTTCCTATTTTGGAGTACCCATTTTGAATATTTATTCATCCGTGGAGTGCGGAAATATTGCATATACCTGTCCCGAGGGAAACCGCCTGCATCTTCACCACGAATCCATATTCATAAATTATTTTCGGGACACTGAAAAAGTGATCATTACCAATTATGAAAATTATGTGTGTCCGTTTGTGAATTACGATCTTGGAGATATTGCCAAAATCAGTTTCGGAGACTGCTGTTGTGGGCTATCCTCTCCCTATATTTCAAAGATTTCTGGTAAAGATAATGATTTTATTTACTTAAAGGACGGCACACGGATATGGTATCAGTTTTTTAATGTCGTGGTTAAATCATTTGACGAGGTGAATCAGTTTAAAATTGTCCAGCATAGGGATGGATCTATCGATGTACTGGTCAAATTGTTTGAGTGTGCAAAACCGTCGGCGGATCGGGAGGCCTTGGCCAATGGAATCAAACAGAAACTTGCAATTAATTTGAAACATGAACAAGTTTCGGTCCGATTTGTAGACGAAATTCCATTGGGTCCTTCCGGAAAACTGCAATCTGTTGAAAGTTCGTTTCGGCCCAAACGTGGGGATGAAATTGAGGCATAGCAATCTGCAGAGAATGTTGTGAACGCCAGCTTTCGTTCGGCCCAGAAGTGACTTTGATTTTTAGGGATGCGGGCTAAAATGAAAATATTGGTTGCCGTTATTGCCTTCAATGAAGAAAAAAATCTTCCTTTTGTTCTGGAAGATCTGCAAACACACAATTTTGGTTATGATATTTTGCTCATCGACAATGGCAGTATAGATAATACCCGCCGTGTCGGGGAAAAGTATGGTGTAAAAACGCTAACGCACTGCATCAATTCTGGGGGACCCGCCGGCACGGTCCGGAGCTATTTTCTGTATGCCTATAAGTATGGCTACGATATTGTCTGCCAGTTCGACGGAGATGGACAACATATTGCCAGCGAGCTGCCCAATATTGTCGAGCCGATCCTGAAAGGAGAGGCCGATTATGTGATCGGATCCCGTTTCATCAAAAAAGAGGGATTTCAGTCCACTCCCATCCGCCGCGTGGGGATCTATCTGTTCAACAAGATCGATTCGTATATTCTGGGGATCCCTATTACTGATATCACTTCGGGATTTCGTGCCTACGGTAGACGGGTTATCCGCTTTTTTGGCCATTATTACAAGCATGAAATCTACAGTACCAGTCATTTGTTGTTGCTGAGCCATTTTGCGGGGGCCAGGATTAAAGAGGTGCCCGTGAGAATGCGCGAGAGAATGTATGGGAGTTCCGAGTTTACACCGATGCGATCTGCAAGTTATATGATTAAAGGATTGATTAACGTAATTGGAAGTTTACTGCAGCGCCAGCAAGTCAGGAGGATTGTAGAAAGCTATGGGGCTTAAAATCAAAGTACTGGCCTTTATAATAGGCCTCATATTTTTTGGTTTTGTTCTTCGTTCGCTGAGAAAGAACGTTATGCGTCCTTCTTATGCCTTTTTGTGGATTTGTATGAGCCTCTTTTTGCTGTCGATTTCCGTACTGGAACCGCTTTATAAATGGATCTCCGTAAATATCATCGGCATTGTGGATGCGCGGCATATTATTTACATTGCCCTGATCGGGTTTTTGCTGGTGTATGTCTTTTATCTAACTGGGCGCATCAGCCAGATGTCAGACCAGATCCAGATTCTAATCAGCCAAACTTCGATCCTGGAGCAGGAAATCAAAGATCTCCGGAAACAAGAACCTGCGGAAAAGAAAAGAACTCCTGAAACGAATAATTAAAACTGTGAGATGGCAATGAAATGGGTATCCAAAGAATTTGTGGAGAAGAATGAGCGCAGGCTTCTCTTGGCTATAATGGGTCTGGCCCTTTTGCTTCGGCTTCTCTTCTCTTTTCACTTCGGAAATGAGCTGATCTGGTATGATGAACACAACTATCACAGTATTGCGGAGTCCATTCTTCGTGGTGATGGTTTCTATTCTACTTATGACCCGCCCTGGACCACTCACTGGCCTCCCCTACAGGGCTACGTTCTGGCGGGTATTTATGCCATTTTTGGCAGTGAACCACGCGTTGGCCGTATTTTTCAGGATGTCTATGGTCTGATCATTCTTTTGCTGATTTTTCTCATCGGTAAAAAGCTTTTTTCTGTAAGAATTGCCCTGATCGGCGCTCTGGTGTTTGCAGTTCATCCGGTATTTATTTATGTTTCCAATACCCTTTACTCCGAAACGCTGTTTACCACCTTGCTGCTTACCACTTTCTATTCACTTATGCGGGCAATAGAGCTGAAACGGTGGCCATATTTTGCCGTCTCCGGCGTACTGCTGGGACTGGCCATGCTGGCCCGACCGGTGGCCATTTTTGTTTTGCCCGCGATCTTCTTGTGGCTGCTGGTGAAAAACCGATTCCTGTATACGGTGACAATGTTTGCATTGATTCTTATAATGGCTTCGGTGACGATAAGCCCATGGATATACTATAATTATGCTAAATATGGAAAGGTATTTTTTATCACTCAGGAGGGGGCACATTCTCTGGCTGCAGCGAATCACCCGCTTTTGAAAAAGAAAGCGGCTGAAAAACAACCCCAGGATCACGAATTGGTGCAGAAATTGCGCACAGCGGAGGAGGATGAACGAAACAAGCTCTACTACAAGC
>MTOL01000221.1 GCA_002011685.1 Deferribacteres bacterium JdFR-76 | reverse complement strand
ATATGGCAATGCGGAGATCAAGAAGTCCATTACTGAACAGAGTGAGACGGTGCTGGAGGAATTCATCATCCGTGTTGCGGCTACAGAGGGCGAGACGGGAACCCGGGTGGTCGATCAGCTGCAGAACGATTTTGGCGAGGAACACGTTGTGGTGCGCAGCATCGAATCGGTAGGCCCGAAAATCGGAGGCGAGCTCCGGCGGGCCGCCATTTATGCCATCCTGCTGTCCATGCTGTTCATTTTGATCTACATCAGCTGGCGGTTTGAATTCCGCTTCGCAGTTGGCGCCATTATTCCGCTCTTTCATGACGTGCTCATTACCCTGGGGGTGTTTGCCATACTGAATCTGGAGATCTCCCTTGCGGTAGTCGCTGCCTTTCTCACTATTGTGGGATATTCGTTGAACGACACCATTGTGGTGTTTGACCGGATCCGTGAAAATCTGAAGGTTTACCGCCGGGAGAAGTACGAAACTGTGATCAACCGCAGCATCAACGAAACGCTTAGCCGTACCGTCATTACCTCGTTGACCACCCTTTTTGTGGTGGTTATCCTTTACTTTTTTGGTGGCGATGTGATTCATAATTTCGCCTTTGCCCTGATGATCGGTGTGATTGTGGGTACGTATTCTTCCATTTTTGTGGCAAGTCCCATTCTTGTGGAGTGGCAGCACTGGCAGGAGCGCCGCGGGAAGGTTCCTGCCAGAAACCGCAGGCGATAAAAAACCGGGAAGACGGATGATTACGCAGACCGAAAAACTCGGCGATATTTTTGTTATCCACCTGAAATCCGAAATTTTTGGCGGGGGCGACGCAAGTGCGGTTCATGATCTGGTTCATGAAGAACTGGAAAAGGGGACGCGCTATTTTGTTCTGGACCTATCGGGCGTAAAGCTCGTTAATAGTTCGGGGGTTGGTATATTAATTGGGGCTCTGACGGCCGTCCGGAATCAGGGGGGCGACCTGCGGCTGGCGCACCTGAATGAAAAGGTTTCCAGCATTCTGGAGATGATGAATCTGAACCGCGTGTTTCAGATCTTCCAGGATGTGGAAACGGCCCGGAAGAGTTTCTCTCAGTAGTCTGGAGATGGTACAATGTCTGTTCGAGTGGTCGTTGGAGCCCAGTGGGGCGACGAAGGCAAGGGAAAGATTGTCGATCTGCTCAGTTCTGAAAGCGAGGTAGTTGCGCGGTTTCAGGGGGGCGCAAATGCCGGGCACACCGTTGTGGTAAACGGCAGGCGGTTTATTCTTCATTTGCTTCCCTCCGGTATCCTTCACCCGCATGTGCGATGTTATATTGGCAACGGTGTCGTGGTAGACCCGGAAGCACTGCTCCAGGAAATGGAATTTGTGGAGAAAGAGGGCATTGAAATCGGGGAACGACTGATCATAAGTGGCAATGCCCATGTAATTTTGCCTTACCACCGTCTTCTGGACCAGCAGCGGGAAAGTGTTCCGGAACTGCACATCGGTACGACCGGCCGCGGGATCGGCCCCGCCTATGTGGATAAATACGACCGCATCGGAATCCGCATGGTGGATCTGCTGGACGCAGCCGGTCTGCGGAATAAGCTGGAGATCAATTATCAGCTGAAGGGTTCCTGCTTGGGGGGCAAGCTGCCTGACCTGGAAGAAACGCTGGAAACGTATTTGCGTTACGGCGATCGGTTGAGGGAGCGCATCCGGGACGTTTCCCTTCTTCTGCAAGAGGACATCCGCTCGGGCCGCCGCATTCTGCTGGAGGGAGCGCAGGGAACTTTGCTCGATGTGGATTTTGGCACTTATCCGTTCGTAACCTCCTCCAATCCAATTGCCGGGTCCGCCTGTGTGGGGCTTGGCATAGGTCCCACCCAAATCGACGCCGTATTGGGCGTATTTAAAGCCTATACCACCCGGGTAGGGGCGGGACCGTTTCCCACCGAATTTGAACCGGATTTTGCGGAGAGAGTGCGTCAGGCCGGTGGTGAGTTTGGCGCCACAACCGGCCGGCCACGACGCTGTGGCTGGTTTGATGGGATCCTGGCCCGGTTTGCTGCTCGAGTAAACGGCCTGACCGAGATCGCAATTACCAAACTCGATGTGCTGGATGATCTGGAAGAAATCCGTGTTTGTGTGGCTTATAACGTAGATGGAACGGAAGTGGAAGAGCTTCCCACAGATCTCTCGGTAATGGAGCGGTGCCAGCCACGGTATGAAACCTTGCCGGGATGGAGATCTCCTACCTCAGATGCGCGGCGGTTCGAGGAGTTACCCGCCAATGCCCGCGCCTATTTGCGCTTCCTCGAAGAATGGATTGGCGTGCCGGTCCGTATCGTGTCTGTAGGCAGCGACCGAAAGCAGACCATTTTCCGGGATTGATTCGCATTTCTGTCCGGGGGAAGATCCGGGCGTTTATTTCCCCCTGTGCCGTCCCGGCCCGGAAAACCAGCTCGATCCTGCGATGGGACCGCATCAGAACTGGAAAGAAAGGCCGGCTTCAAAACGCTTTGTGGCAAACCGTGTCTCCGCAAACGTCTTTTCTATGCTTCCGTGCAGGTTAACGAATCGGTACACCTGCAGCTCCAGACCGATTCGCAGCGGAAAAACCAGCGCCTTTTCGTCGTAAGCAGTTTCAAAAGATTCCGAGTACCATTTGTCCTCATCTTCTACATAAAATCTTGAGGACACTTTCAGAAACTGCTCTTCTTTGAGGATGCCGATTCCCCATGAAATGTACGGTTTCAGTCGCCACGTTGTGAAAGGATAGACCAGAGCACTGAGACCTCCATACGAATAGCGGCTTTTCGTCCAGCTGTCAGTTTGGGAGGCCGGTCCGACGATGTGGTTTTCTAAGGTTGGAGACCATCCGGTGTTGAAGCGGAGGTATTCCAGTGCAGCACGCGGGCGGAAATAATAGCGGAATGCCATCACGCTGCTGCGTATGTCTCCCATGGGAGCTTTCAGGATCTGCCAGCCTCCGTTCAGGGAAACCCAGGGGGTGCTCCGGTATGTTCCGGACCGGATTTTCTGCAGGATCTTCCGCTTTTCCGGAAGGGAGAGCCCTGCCAGGGGAACGTGCGTATCGATACTCTTCAGTATCTGGTAAGATCCGTAAATGATTGCGACACTCGAACCTGCCAGCATTCCAAGAACGACTGCTTTTTGCTCGGCTGTCAAGCTGAAAAAACCGGGTTCGTCACTGCCGCTGGCGAAGCCAATGACCGCACCGGAAAGGGTGGCGGCAAAGATAAAACGAAAGACATTTTTGGCATTTCCTCGATGCACCAGTACGATTTTATTGACCTTGGCGATGGGCCTTCTCTGGGGACGCAGCAAACTGCCTCCAGTTCGGGTGAGCAGTTCAAGTGAATCGGATGTGACCGATGTGAGCTGGCCTTGCAGCTTATTGCCGTTCTCAAAATACAGGATCACTTCCGGGGTTTTCCCGGAGAAGGCAGAAGCCTCTTTTTCTCTGATGTGTCGGAAGTGCAGCGGCACACCGTGCCTTCTAAGCGGTTGAGCGGGATGTTCCCTTTGCACAGGGAAAAAGGTAGCTTCCGCAGAGGCTCTTTCCGGAGCTGGCGGCAAAGGACTTTTGACAACGGGCGAAGATGCCAGCATTCCGGACCGGGAGGGGGAAACGGAAAGGGAAGAGAATCCTCTCTGGAAGCCGGCGCCGGTGACCGGTCGAATTTTTCCGCGATGAGTGCCAGCAATCGCCCACGTTCCGGCAGTCCAGAGGCCGAAACAGATCAGCAGCACCAGGGATTTTCGATTTAACATGGCAGATCTCCTTCAAATATCTCATTTTAGGATCCGACCTGAAATTGCCTGGAGATGAACCGGTTGATGCCCGCTCCGTCCGAAAGGCAGGCATTCCGGCCCGTTTTTGACGCACGAAAGCCGGGCGGGTAGGAAATAGCCCAGCCCAGTTTTTGGGAAATTCCGCAAAAGATGTTTCTCGGAAGATACAATGCGTGTGAGCTTTGCCGCTCCAAAATCCTGAGATGAACGGGTTCCCTGCCGAATTTCCCACATTCTGCCCGGCTGGGGAGGCCGTTAAATCCGGTTGGGTGGAACCGACCTTGCCGGAGGACGGTATTGTTGGCACAATGCCCGTCGGATTTCTGCAGGCTTTACCTGCGGGAGTTGTTTCTGTGGACGTGGAAACGGCAAGGGAAGGTCCGCCCCGGTGATTTCCAATTTTCGGTGGAATGACCGGAGAGTACTTTGTTGGAACATAATCGTCTGTCCGGTCAGCCGTGGGATGTGCTGCAGAGGATTTTGCCTCCCGTGCGGTGCAAGGCGCTTTGCCAAATAGGTAGCTCCTATATTCAATAGTCCGCGGCTCCCGACGGAGCCATCGGGCTGCATGTGGCAGGGGGGATAGGTTGGGTCCCGCCCGAAAGCCTTCTCCCGGAACTGAAATGGCCGTTGCCGCGGTGGGAATGCCGAACGCAAAAAAAGGTATCGGGTCAGTGCCATACCAGTTATCTGGCCTTTCCTGTTGCCGGCCGGGCTCGAGCCGAAATTTGTTCGACTCGGGCGGAGTTTTTGGAAAGGTTATGGTTTTTCGTTTCAGAATCGGAACCGGAGGGTGGAGTGCATTAACCCGGGATGTGTTTTTGCCGAGCCGCACGGATGGTTTCTTCTTCTCCGGGGGACCTGCCTCCGGCCATGGTATCGCTGGGCGAAAACGGGATCTTGCTGCAGGGAAAAATGTTCTCATGTATCCTTCCAGCGAAAGGATCTGAAGATTTCGCCGAAAATTTCCTGACCGT
>MTOL01000483.1 GCA_002011685.1 Deferribacteres bacterium JdFR-76 | reverse complement strand
CGGGCCGAGAAGATCCATAACGTAGGCCCGGTATGGCTGGGCCATCAACACCACATAGCTGCCCGCCGGAAAACGGACTCCATCTGCCTCAAACGCCCGTTCGGCGCGGTGAATTTTAACCCCTCCCATCAGCAGTGTGCGTACCAACCGGTATGCCGCAGACGCATCCCACTGATCGGGCGGGATGACATAGGCAAAGGGCGGTTCAGATTTGCCTTTTTCTATGGCCCGGGCGGCCATCCGGTAAAAATTCCGCAGAATATCTTCCTTGTAGAGGGCTGTGAACTCCAGCAAAGAAAGAGCAGCTTCCAGATCGTATTCCACAATATCCCGCAGGCGCCACCAGCCACCTTCCCACGGATCCGGAAAATTAACCGTGGGCCGGTACTCCTGCAAGCCTTTGAACCCGGCCCGCAAATCGGATTTGCGCTGAAAAATCGGGCTGGCAATTCGCGCTGACGCAGCCTCAGATAGGATGCCAATTACGTTGTGAAACCAGGCCGTCCGCAAAAACCCTCCCTGCCACCAATGGGTAAACATAGCATTGGTAATAACTCCCTTTTTTCCCTTCTCCTGGAGGGAGGTTGCCATATGCATTCCAACCAGGGAAATTTCCCGTACCAGCAACGGGTCCAAATTGGGATTCAGCGGATCAAAATAGGGCGGTACAAACATCCGTGCGGCCCGGTTGCCCATCTGGTGCAGATCGTGGTGAATCTGCGGAAACCACTCATGGTAAAGCACACGGTTTACCAGCCTCGACTCCACCTGAGTGAGCATAAACGCATCGCGGTTGTTATCGTGCCCGGTGTAATAATGATACAGCCAGGGCATGCGGCTACCTTCGTACGGTGTCTGCAAATAGCGGTCATACCATTCTTTTACCATCCGCAAGCCGTCGGGATTAAATGAGGGCACCAGCAATACAATTACGTTCTCGCGGATCCTGCGAATGCGATCCGTGTCTTCCGTGATCAGTTTAAATGCCAGCTCCGGTGAACTCTGGGTCCCGCCCACTTCTGTAGCATGAATGCTGCAGGTAATCAGAGCAATCGCTTTTCCCTGGCGCACAGCCTCCTTCAGCGCCGCTCCGGAAAATCCGGTTCCGGAAGCCAGGCGGCGTGCCAGATTGCGGTAGCGATCCAGCTGAGCCAGATTTTCTTCTGAGGACAGAATTGCCATGATAAATGGGTTTCCCCGGGTGGATTTTCCCAGTTCTACAACGCGGATACGTTCTGATTGCGAATCGAGCAGCTGAAAATACTCCACAATCTGCGGCCAGTCGGCCAGCTTGAAATCGCTTCCCATCCGGAAACCGAAAAACTTTTCCGGTGGTGTAACCGGCTGAGCAGCTGGATTTCCAGCAGCAACAAAGAGCAGCAGAAATACAAGGCGAAGAACCTTCTTCATGACTCCCTCCAGTCTCAACAAATACCTCCTCTCATCCACATCAACTGCCCGGGATCGTTTCGTCTTCCCGGATCCGCGGAGCAATGGCAAAGCCGGTAAATCCGTAAATCAGCGCGAACACCATCCCCAGATAGCACATAAAGGCCCAGGGAGCATAGTTCAGGGTAGGTACTCCCAGTGTTCCCGCCATAAACACCCCCGCCATGCTCCAAGGAATCAACGGAACCACAACCGTACCTGAATCCTCTGTAGTACGGGACAGATTTTTGGCAGCAAGGTTCATTTGCCGGAATGCCGGTGCAAAGAGCTCACCCGGAATCAGAATAGACAGAAACGAACTTCCGGTCATTAGAGCCACCGAAACACAGGATGCCACGGTCGCCGCGATCAGGCTGCCCGGCTTTCTGGCAACTTTCAGCAAATTTTGAAGGATCACATCCAGCATGCCAGAACTCTGGGCGATACCGGCAAACGCAAACGCGCAGAAAGCAATCAGGGTAACGTGCATCATGCCGGCCATCCCTCCGCGCGAAATCAGATTGTCCACCACTTCCACCCCCGTCTGCGATTTGTACCCAAGCGCCATGGCCGTTAGATATTCGCCCAGTGAATTGCCCTGAATGATCATCCCCAGAAAAGATGCCACAAAACTGGCGATTAACATCCCCGGAATGGTGGGTTTTTTCTTCACTGCATAGTAGATCACAATCACCGGCGGAAGCAGGAGAAGAATGTGAAACCGGAAATGGGTAGACAGGGTGGACAGAATCAGGTCCATCTGGGACGTATCCAGAGACTCTGGATGATATCGAAGCCCAACAAAATAATAAATTACCAGTCCGATGGCCCATGCCGGGGAGGTGGTCCACAGCATATGGCGGATGTGATCAAAAAGGTTGCTTTTGGCGGCAATAGGAGCCAGATTTGTTGTATCAGAAAAAGGGGAAAGCTTGTCGCCAAAGTAAGCACCGGCCACGATGGCCCCGGCAGCGGGAGCTTCCGGAATGCCCAGGCCTTTGGCAATCCCGATAAAGGCCACCCCAATGGTTCCCACTGTGCCCCAGGATGTGCCGGTAAAAAGCGAAACCAGGCTGCTCACCAGGCAGGCGGTCACCAGAAAATACTGNGGCGTGATCATCTTGATGCCGTAGTAAATGAGCATAGGGATGGTCCCCGCTGCAATCCAGCTGCCGATCAGCACGCCCACCGTGATCACAATCAACATGGCAGGCATGGCTTTGGCAATGCTGGTTACAATGCCCTGTTCCATTTCTTTCCAGGAATATCCCAGCCCGGCGGCAATAATGCCCGTAACAAAGGCGGCTGCAACCAGCAAAGACTCAGAGCGGATCTGGTAAACTCCGTAGCCAATTCCGAGGAAGAGCCCGATTGTCACCAGCGGAATCAGAGACACCAGCAGCGAAGGCTGTTTCTTTTCCATTTGATGCGTCCTCTGATTACTTCCCGTTTATTCCTTCCATTCCAGAGCACGCAGGACCGGATAGTCGCGACCAACCTGAAGGAGACCATAGAACTGCGGATACTGGATCAGGGCATTTTGTGACTGTGGCTCCAGAACCAGGCAGATATAATGGCCCGCCGGCTGAGCCACCGGAACATATACATACTCACCAGGATCCACCGTCTGCAGCGAAAAACGGGAACGGACGGATACATCCAGATAGGTTTTCTCCTCCGACACATAGGTTGAAAGGGCCTGTATCCGGTAGGTTTCGGTCAGGCATTGCCGGGCTGGAAAGGTATCCAGCATCCGGACGCCATGCCGCTGCAAAATTTCAATGAATTCTGTAAGCCGCCTAGGAATAAGGTATCCCACAGGGCGGGAGAGGTAGAAAGGAACCTTCAGACGTGGCGTAAAATTTCTGAATACGGTGTCCGTTTCTACACTCTGAGGGATTAACTCAATTCTCAGCGGTAGCGGTACACCTGCGACGTGGAGATAGTTGGATCGCGGTGCGATGAAAGGAATGGCCGCAGCTCCCTTTTGGAGGGCCTCCCTTTCTTGCTGAACCAGCCGGAGTATTTCTTTTCCATTTTCGGCCACGGTCCGGATCAGTCCCAGTATGGCCGCCCTCTGGGCTGCCCGCCGGCGTTCCAATCTGGTGGTCAGATCGCCATACCGCCGGCCTTCTACAATAAACGAGAGGGTGTGGTAAATTGCCAGGCTGTTCCGCCCGTCATTTATGGCTGTGGTGGAATAGCGGTAACGGTACCTCTCCGGTGGCCCTCCAACCAGGTAGCGGTGAAAGGAAAACCCCTGCGACCGCACGTACCCGCCCACGCCCGGCATAATGGTCTCCAGAGAATATCGCACAAGGGCTTTGGAAACATTGGGGTTGGTTGCGGCGCCAAGCATTTCATCATAGGCCCTTACCCATCCGGTACGCAGGCGGCCCGGCACATAATCGTTATACTCATGCACATCCAGGGTAACTTCCGGAAAATACCTCCGGAACAGTGCGTGAAGGGCCGCCACTTCTGGCTGATCGAGCAGGATATGATTGCGGTTCAAATCTTGGTCGTTGGCATTCCGGCGTACCCCCCTTTCGCTCCCGTCCGGATTCATCTGCGGCACGATAATCACATCAACTTTTTTCAGCAGATCATCGAACATGCCCCGGGCAAATTCTTCACAAAGTTGCAATGCAGCCTCTTTGCCCGAAGGTTCGTTGCCATGCTGCTGAGCAAATACAAGTACCAGCGGTTTTTTTCGGTCTTTTTGCGGAATGGGATGTTTTCGGGAAAACTTGGCTGCAAACAGCTCGCGGCCTTCCACGCTTTTCCCAATCACTTCCAGTTTCATTACTTTTGAGGAACGCGCCAGCTCTTCAAGTTTTGCTTTCAGTGCGGTGTGAGAGGTGAGTGGAGGCGAAAGCGCGGTCTGGGAAAATGCCGCTGAAACAAAAACCAGGCCAGAAAAAAGTACGTGGCAGAAAATTTTACCGGACATGGNGGGATCTCCTTAAACGGTTTTNCTGCTTTTTCAATATTTTCCTGCAAAGGTAAGGACAAATCCCGGAGCAAAAATACGGAATGCTTGGCTTTTTTGCAAGCACTTTGGAAACTTTTTTTTCACACGGCAAGGCACAAGCAAAATCGCTCCAACGCAGAGGTTTCCAGCCGGCGATTCCATAACAGGGCTCAAAGAAATCGCCGGTGTGGCCGATAAAAAATTGTGCGCAAAACAGTCAGTTGGGAGGGAATAATGGTTCGGAAGCCACTGCTTTTATTTACCTTTTTGTTTCTTCTCTGGAACTGTGCAGGTCACCGGGAGACCCTGACAGTACCTCCTGTGAATAGCGGACGGTCCGTGTCAGCAGAAGATGAACCCTCC
>MTOL01000223.1 GCA_002011685.1 Deferribacteres bacterium JdFR-76 | reverse complement strand
GAACTGTTTTCTATAGAACCGAAGAATGAATGGGGCAAGCAAACCCAGCTGGCCATCTATGAGGCCAAAGAGGATTGGGAGAATGCCTTTAAGACGCTCAAAACGCTTTCGAAATGGCGGAAGGAACCAGCACCAGCCACACGCCTGGCTCTATACCGGGTAAAGCAGGCCCAGAAGGCCATGGAAGAAGGCCGGGAAAAAGAGGGCCGCGTACGGCTGCGCGAGGCCATCAAAACTGATCCCAACTGTTCGGCGGCCTACATTGCCTTGGGCGATTCGTATGTGAGGGAAGGTCGGTATACCGATGCCGTAAAGGTTTGGGTGGATTTCGTAAGAAAAGTGCCGCGTCAGGCCTATCTGGTTTTTGACCGCCTTCAGGAAATCCTTTACTCCATTGGCAGTTATAGTGAAATTGAAAGTCTGTTGGAAGAACTGCATGGGGAATACCCGGATATCCCTGAAGTAGCGCTTTCCCTGGCCGATATCAAGCTGCGAAAGGGCGAGGTCGATCAGGCCATTAACCTTTGTGAAAGCCTCCTGGAAAAGGTGCCCGAGGCCCTTCAGGTGCGAATGAAACTGATTCAGCTGTACGCGCGCAAAGGGGATAAAGAAAAAGCCTTAAAACTTGCCGATGATATGGCCCACGAGCTTCTGAGCAAACCGCGAGAATTTGAGTGCAGCATCTGCCATTTCCGCACGGAAAAAATGGAATGGCACTGTCCCAAATGCCGCTCCTGGAACAGCTTTGTGCGAGTTGGAGAAGCGTTTTGAACGTTCTTACAAGCAAGCGGGGGGAACATCGAGTAAGTCTCCGCATTGCCGTACCGGATGTTCTGGAAGCGGGAATCCCGGTTGGGGGGAAAAGGTGAGGGAGTGGGGAAAAGAATTTTTCACGGTGTGGCTTCCGGCGTTCCGGCGGACAGCATTATGTCTTCTTGTGCTTTTGGGACTGAGCCTTCCGGCATCGGTGGCTCAAAATAGAATCGTCAAACTTCTGCTGGAAAACAGAATCCAAGAACTGGAAAAGATTCACAAATCTCCTTCTTTGCTGAAGAAACTGGATGCCCAATCACGCCGGGTATTGACTGCTTTGTTTACCACAGATGCGCAGGTGGCGGTTGCCACCTACGAACGGTTTGTGCATGAGCACCCGGAGACTGAGTACGTTCCTGTTCTGCTGGAGAAAATTGGTGAATACCAGTTTGCCCGTGGACTATACAACACGGCACGGGCCACTTTTTCTTATCTGGTAAGAAAATACCCGAATCACCGCCTGGCGGACCGGGCGCGACTGCAATGGATTCGCTGCTGGCAGGCCATTGGACAGCAGGATTCGGTGCGGAAGCTGTTGAGGCAGTTTTCATCTTACCGTGTAACCAAACAATTTGCCCTCCTCAGCTCCGTTGATCTATCATCCAGAGAGGCGGAATCCTACCAGGATGGATACCGCGCCCGCAGGAAGACGGAAACTTCCGGTGGCATTTTTACCCTTCAAACTGGGGCATTCTCCAGCTATTCCAATGCCAAAATCCAGAAGCAGTTTCTGGAAAATAAGGGATACCGCGCCGATATTTTTTCGAAGGAAGTGGGGGGACGGCGGTATTTTGTGGTGTGTGTGGGGAGTTATGGTAGCGAGGGAGAAGCCAGGCGCAAGGCAAGACTCCTGAAGCGACGCTACGGCATTCGGGCCCGAATTGTGCGTTTCTCCGAACTGAAACGGCTGTAACCGAAGGTAAGCCTTCATCCGAAACCGGAAATCCATCTCCTGGGCAGATTCTGCGTGGAGCACAGAAAACTCTGTTTCCGGCGGAAATCCGCTATTCTCTGGGGGGCAAGACACAGCGTTTCTGTGCCGGTAAAAGCCAAAAAATCAGGAAGGGGAACCTGTCAGCCAGTAGTTCTGGGCCTGCTTTTGCAGGGTGCCACGGATTTTTTTCCGCAGCGATTTGAATTTTATCCGGAATCCCAGCAGCTTAATTTTAATCAGCCATGCAGTCATAATTCACCTCATCGGATACCCAAGCGACGGCTCAACGGATAACTCCGGTAATGAACATCACCGGAAGTATCTTCTTCCATGGTGGTTTCTTCGCCGGTAAGGGGAGTAGTTTCACTTTCTGTTTGTTCATTCGCTATAGCCTCCTGCGGCACTCCTTCTGGAGAGGTTTCAGTGTGGGAGGCTTCCAATTCCGTTGCGGTCATTTCTTCCTGCGGCGTTTCGATGTGGCAGTTTTCTTCCTTCATCTGAGACATCTTTTTTGACCTTTTTGCGGTTTTTCCGGTCGGTTTCCGCTTTCTTCTTTTTTTCTCACCCATCAACGCCTCCCTTTTCGGTAAAAGTTTGTGCAAATGCTATGCCATGAATTACTGGACCTTGATAGCCTCCGGGTATTGGTGTTGTAACTTATTGAATCTCAGTGTATTGCAGCCTCCAATCATCCTCTGAGAATCTTTGCGCCCGCCAAGAATTGGTTCAAAATAGAACAGTCATGTGTTTGGATTACGCCAGGGTTGTTCAAAAATTTATCAGCGATCATTTCTGATTTTCGCTAACCTTTTGAAATCACTTATAATATCGGTCAACCTGCCGATAAACATAATGCGGGTTTTGCTTGCAAAGAAAGCGGGAGGTCCCATGTCTCGATCTAAGAAGCTGACCGTTTTGCTGCTGGCGTTTTTGCTGAGCGGCTGTTCATCATCGCTGGTCATGCAGAAAAATGAAAGCGGCGACTTTCTGGAACGCTTTCACGCGGCCCAGAAAAAACTCCGGCACAAGCGCAACAATCCCGAGGCCCATTATGAAATGGCCCGGCTTTACCTGGAGTCTGGAGATACCATCCGTGCCTTTGCCCATCTGGACACGGCACTGTCCCTGAAGCCCGATTATTCGGAGGCACGTCTTTTGAAAGGCAACCTGCTGTATGAACGCCGCCAGATCCGTGCCGCTTTTGAGGAATACCTGGTTTTGTTGGAACAGGATAGTTCGGTGATATGGAGCCAGAAAGTTGGCGAATCCATTGGGCTGCTATATCCGCTGCGCCAGGTTACATCGGAGCCTTGGGATCATGCCAACCCGGCTTGTTCGCCGGACGGCCGTTACGTTGTTTTTCAGGGCAACAAAAACCAGAACTGGGATCTGTTTTTGCTCGATCGTGAGACGCAGGAGGTGAAGCAGCTTACCAGCGATCCGCTCAATGATGAGTCGCCTGTATTCTGGGATGCCACCACAATCCTATTCACCCGCGAAGTAGACCCGCTGCTGCACCGGCGCGATATCTACCAGCTTGACCTGCAAACGGGAACCATTGAGGCGGTGGTTTCTTCTCCTGCAGACGACTGGTTTCCGGCAGCGGAACCAGGTGGTAGACGATTTCTATTTGTTTCGGACCGCAGCGATTCCCTAGGCCAGACGGGCACCGCCATTTTTCTTTACGAAAACGGTCAGGTGCGTGAACTGGTCCGTGCGCCTTTTCCGGTTGGAGCGCCCGCATTTGCACCTTCTGGAGAAGAGTTTTACTTCGTAGGCAAAGAAGGAGATTTTTATGCCTTGTACCGCTACCGTTTCGAGGAAAGAAGTTATTCCCGGGTGACCGATCTCCAGATGCATTTTGGCGCGCCACGCCCATCACCGGATGGCGAAAAAGTGGTGTTCTTCAGCAAGCTGGGCGATAATTTTGATGTTTTTGAACTAAACCTGGAAACGAACGAACTGGTGCGCTTAACGGCCCATTCTGCACGGGATCTCGCGCCCGTTTATTCTGCTGATGGGAATCACATCCTTTTCTATTCCAACCGGATGGGAGAATACCAGCTGTTCGAGTTTGATCGAACGCGGACCTTTACGCGGATTGAGCTAATGGAGCGGCTCCGGGCTGCCCTGCAAAAGGAAAAAATCCGTTTTCGTGACATCAGTGCCGTAGTTCGGAAATCCTCGACTCCATAGTTCGAACGTTCTGCCATTATTCCGCTGTGGTAAATTCCCAACCACCCTGGCTGAATATCAGGCATCGGGGTGGTTTTTTTCTGCTGCCAGCGCACCGGAATCCGAACAGGGAAGAAACCGTCAGTTTTATTCCTGTGATTTTCAACCAGATCCGGCATCTTTTTCCGCACATTCAGGGAGAGTTTTGCCGCACTGCAAATTTTTCTTGGTATGGTCTTTGTAATTAATGGATGAAGGCAATGTTGAAGAGGAGGTTGCGATGGGCAGGGACGGCTTCAAAGAATGGACGGCAGAGCTGATTTCTGGCGAGGCAAAAAGCCGCAGGACGAACCGAAACCTCATCAAAGCAGAAGAGGTCTCGCAAATTCCCTTCCGAAAATTCGAGGAGGTCCTTGAAGGCGGAGCCGGACCCGAGCTGCAGGTNGAGAAAAAAGGGGATTTCGTTGAAGCAATTCGTTACCGCTGCAGCTGCGGGAAACAGGCACGCATTGTGCTGGAATATGAACCGGGGGCGTCTGGGAAATTCAAGCGGCTGGTACCTGGTGAAAAGACGCACTAAAACCGGATTCAGGGATCTCCTTGACAATGGCCAACCCACTTGTAAAACAGCTGGTATTTCAGAATTTTGATGACGGCGCCTACCTCAGCGTTCCGCCCTCTGTGAAAGGCAAAATCCGTCTGGAGGATGTGAAAGAAGAGCTCTACGGGCGGAAAATTGTGAATGCTAATTTTGAAAGGATTGCCGTCGTCCTGAAAGAAGCCAGCGGCGAATTTCGCTGGATCGGGGAACGCTTCCGCAAATATGAAAAAATAAAGGACAAATACATTTATGTGCGG
>MTOL01000079.1 GCA_002011685.1 Deferribacteres bacterium JdFR-76 | reverse complement strand
CTCAATTCAACCCGAATCCCGAAACGCCGCGTTATCTACATGACCCCACAGGGGAAAGTGTTTAATCAAAAAATGGCCAACGAATTGGCCAGGGAGAATCACCTGATTTTCCTGTGCGGTCACTATAAAGCGGTAGATGAGCGTGTGATTGAAGCGCTGGTAACCGACGAGATTTCCATAGGGGACTATGTGTTGACCGGAGGTGAACTTCCGGCCCTGGTGGTTATTGACGCGGTCGTCCGGCTCATTCCAGGAGTATTGAGTGATCCAGAATCGGCAGCAACCGATTCGTTTCAGCAAGAACTTTTGGATTGTCCTTATTACACACGGCCGGAAGAATACCGTGGAATGAAAGTGCCCGATGTATTGCTTTCGGGAGATCATAAAAAAATTAAGCAGTGGCGTTTTGAACAGTCATTGAAAAGAACAAAAGAAAGAAGATCAGACCTGTTGAAGAGCAGAAAGGAGGAATGAACCGATGGGCAAATTAGAGGCTGTTGGGGCGGAACAGATCCGGGAGGACTTGCCCGAATTTGATGCCGGCGACACCGTGGCTGTGCATGTGAAAGTCCGCGAGGGAGATAAAGAGCGCATTCAGGTGTTTCAGGGAGTTGTTATTGCAAAACGGGGAGCTGGCATCAACAAAACGTTTACCGTCCGTAAAGTTTCGTACGGAATCGGTGTGGAACGTATTTTCCCCCTTTATTCGCCAAATATTGAAAAGATCGAAGTTGTGCGGCGTGGCAAAGTCAGAAGGGCCAAGCTCTATTATCTCCGGAAACTTTCGGGCAAGGCTGCCAGGATCGAGGAACGGCGTTAAGTTGGAACGGTTGTTTCCTATTGCAAAGGAGAGGCCGCCTTTTTGTTGGCGGCTTTTTTATTCCTTAAACAATGCGTGAAGAGAGGCCTCTTGGCAGGCTGCCTGACAACGATCGTGCATTTCTAGACAAAAAACAGGACATGAAACACGAATTCAAAGGAGTACAAAAAAGATGACAGATGCGGTGGCAGAAGCCGCAGTCCCTGCCTTTTTATTCCATGCCGTGTGAAATAGCCTTCCATTTTTTTCCTATGCGGCGATTTTTTGCCAATACGGATGGGACCGGGCACCAGAATAGGTGGGCCCGCCATCTGAAGAAGAAAGCCTTGGAAATGCCGGGCCCGCTTTAGCGAAGGAGCAGAATTTTCTGTACCTGAATTGTTTCGTAGTCGGATTCCAGCCGGACAAAATAACACCCCGAAGGAAGTCGTACACCGAAGCGGTCTCGCCCATCCCAAAGAATGTGGGTTGTTCCCGCAGGCAGGTACCTGGCTACAAGCTCGCGGACAGTTTGACCCAGAACATTATAAACGGTGAGGCGCACAAATGCGGGTTTCCGCAGGTGGACGCGGAGATTCGTCCGTTCTAAAAACGGATTTGGGACCGGCGCCCGTAGAATGAAATCCTTTGGATGTTGCGGTTCATCAAGCGGAGGCACATTGGTGATTAGCTGTGAGAAGAAGTAAGATCGTATATAGCGGACAAAGTGCTTCAGCACGGCAAGGCTAGCAAGGTGGTCACTGCCAGAGCCCGCTACAATGGCCAGGATAATTTCCTGTGTATCACCTACAGCCAGGGTAAATGGTCCAGTACACAGGAGAAAACGGCGGTCACCCGGCGGCAATTCAATCCCGTCTATCCAGCCATATTGGGTAAGAGGATCTCCTGCCAGCATAAAATGGGTGGGGTTGCCCTCAGGGTCTTCAATGGGCATGCCGTTCATGGGGTAAAGACTCCGAAGAATATTGGAGATTTGCAGGGTACCTTCATAAGAATGAAGTTGTGGATCTCCCATAGCAGATCCGGTGCGTTTGGCCCAGAAGGAAGTCATGGGCAAGTTCCGGCGGTTGCGAATAGCCCGAAAATCGAAATAGCCGAAATCTTCCTGGCTGTCGCTCGCAACAAGTGGTCCCTGCAGCAGCGTGTAGCCAATGGCAGGAGGAGCCAGGCCGAAACGCTGATACACGGTATCTGCTGTGGTGGCATTGTAGGCGTAACCCATCTGTAACAGGGTGTCGCACCCCAGAAAATCGTCTGCGTAATATCCCACGTCGGGGTCGACAAATTGCCCCAGATACATGTTCTCAATCCGTGCGGTGTCTGGCGTCCCTTTTGTCCCTTTGTAGATAATCCGGTACCGCTTAAAGATCGTTTGCCGGAGTGCTTTATTCAGATCACTTCCGTCATCCGGAGGGTTGTATGCCCAGATTGTAACCTGAATTTCCAGTCCAATTGGAGGGGAACCAAAAAGATTGTTGGCGCGGGAGGAATCCAGATCACTGTAAACGAACCAGAGCACCTGATCTGCATCGGCCAATCCCGGTTTCTCTCCCGGATCACGTATTCCGTTGCTGTTAAGGTCTTCAAAAGGGGCTCCGATGTGAGATGGCCAGTTTTCCCAATTTTGGCGGTATTCTTCCCGCAACATATTGATCTGATCCTGGGTAACCTGCTGCGGAGGAATTCCCAGAAGTGAGGCTACCTCCGGTGTCAGATCAGCCGTCTCCCAATCCCGGCGGATTCGCCAGATCCGGAGAGACGGATCATCAGCGCCAGCTTTCTGATTACCGGGTGCGATCCGTCCCGGGACGGTTCCTGGAATGTAATACCCTCCACCCGCACGAAGTTCCGGAAGCTGTCCGTCTTTCACAGCGCCTGCCCAGATAAGACTTTCGGTAAATATCAGCCCTGCCGTCTCCGGCGGAAAAATCAATCCCCATTTTCCCGACATCTGCCGGGGCTCTGCCAGGAGTCCGTTTCCCGTCACCCAAAACTGAATGAGGTTAATGTTCACCGCAGAAGAATCCACCTGGGAAGCACTGAACGAAGCTGACGAAACGGGAGAAAAAAGTTGTACAGTGATGAAAAAAGCCCAAAGGGAAAAACGGAGAAAAGTCATGATTCAATCTCCATTTTGGGTGCGAAGCAGTTTTTCAAAAATCGTCCCTTGCGGCTACCAGCATGCCCAGCTGCTCTTGGGACAACGAACAAGATACGGAAAAATCCAAAAATTACAAAGTCCTTTTCTTAAAATGCCCTTCTTTTTTTGATGGATCGTTTGGCTATGTTTGGCCGGACTGAATATTATCCAATTGCGGCTGGATGCCAGAATAGCAGAAACGATATCAATGCGATCATCGAGAGAAGTAGAAGAGCCAGGTACATTTTTGAGAGGTCGCGGGGTGTCTTCAGCTTTCCTGCGAAAAGCATCCGGTAAACAATTACTCCATCAACCAGGATGAAAATCGCGAGGGCCAATCCAAAAGGGAGTAACTTGTGTTGTGATATGCTAACATAAACCAGCCCGCGGGTACCAATGTGGAGAATTCCTGCGATCATCCTTTCCGACCAGGGAAGGAAAAGTGTGAAGAAAAATTTCTGTTTCCCTGGAAGGTTCTGCAAAAGAGCCTGAATTTTGTTTGTGCCTTTTTCAAGTGCTGTGCCTTTGAGTGGATCTGAGATAGAAACCGCTACTATGGCTTCTATCGTTCCGATTCCCGTTCCGAATGCTACGACCTGCCAGAAATTCATCTTCGGCAGGAACCAGAAGAAAATGCTGGCTGCTCCCAGTTCTGTAATGCCGGAGAACAATCCATTAAGGACAGATATGAATTCAATGGATCTTTTTCGCCGGTGAACATACTGGACCACTCCATGATAAAGGAACATTTTCACGATGCATGCGATGCCCCACGAACCGGAACCGTAAATAAAATAGTCAGAAGACACGTTTTTCTGATAGTGGAAATCATAAATGGCAAAAACGTAAGGGAGAAATACGGCAACCGCAAAGAGCTTTTTGTACTGGCTGTTTGAGCCTTTGGCTTGTGACTGGTTTTTTGCTGGGTCCATGTTGTCGCCGGGTATATTTTTTGATGAGAGACATTAAGTTAAATCCGATTGAAATTCCAGTTTTCTTTGGTTTTTTTCGGGCCATTTTGGCAGCCTACCGAGGCAGCCGGACTAATTCTTTTTTTCATTTCCATGATTTTCCCCAAAAGCAGGTTCTGCGCGACATTCCGCCTGAGGTACCCTGCTGAGGCATCCGGCGAATTTTGGGTGCATGGCCATTTCTGCAGACTTTTTCGGCCCTGCCGGAACTCAAAAGGGAACGCCGCCGCAGCCAGATCTGTAGCTGGAGGGGCCGTGAAACGCTGATCAGGGGGCGGGAACAAAACCCCCTTCTGCGCAAACTATCGTGAAGTAGCATTATTGCAAGAAGGGTAGCATATGCGTAGCGAAAAGGAGTTGCAGGAGGATGCCCGGAAGAAGAAAAAATGCCTGCATACGGAGACGGATTGCGGACAACTTTTTATACGCAGATCCATCTGTGCTGTTTGTATGACAGGGGGGTGCAGTTTTTGTGGCAAAGAGGCGGTGTGAACCGGTCGTTTTTCTTGACAAAAGTCTGATTTTCTCTTAAAATAGGTGGAATTCGTTGGATTGGAAAACCGTTGCCAGCCCGTTGGATTATCATGGAGAGCGAAAATGCTGCAGGAGAAGATTGTCCGCCGTTTAGAGGAAATTGTTGGTAAAGAAAACGTACAAACCGGCCAGGAAGACCGGATTGCTTACAGCTACGATGGTACACCTCTTCTGGAAAAGCTCCCGGAGGCGGTCGTCTTTCCGGAAACAGCGGACCAGGTTGCTGCTATTTTGCAGCTGGCCAATGAAGAGCGGTTTGCTGTGGTCCCGCGCGGTTCCGGAACAGGACTTAGTGGCGGGGCCATTCCTGCGGAACATTCCAT
>MTOL01000150.1 GCA_002011685.1 Deferribacteres bacterium JdFR-76 | reverse complement strand
AAAAATAAAACCACAAATTCCATTGAAACATCGCAGCGCACCATAGTACGAAAAATAGCGCCGGCTCCGGCAAACTCACTCCGGTACCAAGACAGAAGAACGCATGTTTCCGCATGCTCCCGGACTTTCAAGAAATGAGCGGGAGCTCCGGGTAAAAAAATCTTGCAAAGAAGCGGCGGAATTATTATTATTGAGACCGAATTTAAATATGATTGCAACCGGAATCGCAAGGCAAGAATCCGAAAATAAAGCGTACAACCATCAAATGAAGGAGGTGAATCATGGAACAATTTCGCGTCGGTAAAGAAGCGCCAGATTTTGAAGCGCCCGTTTACCACAAAGGCGAAATTAAAAGCATCAAGCTGTCGGATTTGCGTGGAAAGTGGGTTTTGTTGTTCTTTTACCCTGGCGATTTCACATTCGTGTGTCCTACAGAGCTGGTGGCCATTGCCCGCAAATATGATGAATTCAAGAAACTGAACACGGAAATTGTTTCCATCAGTGTAGATAGCCCGTATGTTCACAAGGCATGGGACGAGCACGAACTGTCCAAAATGGTCGAAGGCGGTATTCCCTATCCCATGGCCTCCGATCTGAGTGGGAAGATCGGCGAAGCTTACACAGTATTTGATGAAAAAGATCAGGTGGATATCCGCGGTCAGTTTTTGATTGACCCGGATGGTGTGGTTCAGGCGGCCGAAATCCTGTCGGCTCCGGTTGGCCGCGATGTGGAAGAAACGCTGCGATTGATTCAGGCTTTCCAGTACGTCCGCGAAACCGGCGGAGCCGAGGTTTGTCCCGCTGGCTGGCATCCCGGCGATCCAACCCTCAAACCGGGGCCGGATCTGGTGGGCAAGGTAGCAGACGTCTGGAAGCCAAAAGACTAATCTCCCCAACCTGTCACGAAAAAAGGGAGGGCCTGAGACCCTCCCTTTTTTGTTTCGGGAAAAAGAATGGAGCCTCAACCGCGCTTCGCCATTCTCATCTCGGTCCTTCCCATTATCTTCCATTTATTCAGAGGCAGCCGAAACTGTAGTTCCCTAAAAATGCATCTGGAAATTCCGGACGAGAATCGCTATATTGGCAGGAAACCGGACATACAAAACCCAACAAAAAAGCAGGAAAGAAAAGAAGTGTTGGATCTTCCCGGCAGGTGGGACATCGTCAAAAACGTGCGCCAGAAGGGCAAAAAGGTCGCGGCTGTGTTTCCCATCCATTATCCGCGAGAATTGCTGCAGGCGCACGGCATCCATCCAGTAGAAATCTTTGGCCCTCCAGGCTGGCCTACACAGACCGCAGACCGCCATTTTCAGTCATATACCTGCGCCATCGTGCGAAGAGGATTTTCCTTCTTGCACGAAAAAGTCCTGTCCCACGTGGATCTTGTCGTTGTTCCCCATTCTTGCGATGCCCTGCAAGGAATGGCCTCGGTTCTGATGGACTTCACAGAAAATGGAAAACCGGTCCTTACATTCTACCTTCCCCGGTCGCGGCGAAAAGAGGATGAAGCTTTTCTCGTAAACGAGTTGCGCCGATTTTTTCAGGCTTTGACCCCAATTTCCGGACGTATTCCGGAAGAAGCGGAACTCAAAAAAGCCATCCGCCTGAACCAGCATGTGTTCGGCATCCTGGAAAAACTCTGGGAAGAACATGTTCTCACCGGTTGGAGCAATCTGGAATTTTTCCGTTTGCTCCGGGCACGGGAATACCTTCCAGCGGAAGATTTTTTGCGTTATGCCGACACAGCACCTTCGCACTTTCGGCGCATTCGCCCCAAAGGGCGGATCCTGTTGAGCGGCATTGTACCAGAACCGATGGATCTGCTGCACCTCCTCGATGAACTGGGTCTTCTGGTGGTTGCGGACGATCTGGCCTGCAGCTCGCGGCGCGTTTACCGGAATTCAGATCTTGTTAGCGATGCATTCCCCTGCCTGGCTCAATGCCTGATGGCCGGCCCACCGGACCCCACCCGCGGTGATCCCATTAAACAGCGCTTTTTCCACCTGGTTAAGCTGGCTCAAAAACACCGGGCGGGCGGAATCCTTTTCTTTTTACCCAAATTCTGCGAACCGGAACTCTTCGACATCCCGCTGCTTACAAAAATGCTTCAGGACGAAGGCCTGGCCACGTTGGTTCTCGAAAGCGAACTCGAATCCTCTCTCTCCCAGCAAATGGTAACCCGACTGGAAGCATTTGCAGAGTTGGTTGCTGATAGAACGGAACACCTGCTCAAGTTTAAGGAGACCCCCGCGTGATGCAACCGAACCGTTCCAGATTGCGCTACCTGCTGGGTTACCGCTGTTTTGCAAAACCAGCGCTGTACGTGCGGTTCCTTGCGGGTTTTCGGAAACCCGGAAAAACGGGTCAGAATACTGCATTAAATGCCCCGGTCGGCGTTTCTGCCTGGAAGAAAGCCGGGCTTGCCAACCATTACTTAGAGGGCCGCTATGTGGAAGGCGTCCGAAAGGTGGCCTGGGTAACTTCCGGTGCCCCCATCGAAATTCTGCGGGCCCTCGGCTTTTACGTTTTCTACCCGGAAAACCACGGTGCTTTGTGTGGCGCCAGAAAAGTGGCAACCGAAATCATGCAGGCTGCTGAACAGCAGGGATACTCACCCGCTCTCTGTTCGTATGCGCGAACGGATCTGGGAAGCCTTCTGTCAGGCAAAACCCCGCTTCAAAAAATCCCACGCCCCGATCTCCTCCTGGCCTGTACCAACATCTGCCAGACGGTCCTCTCCTGGTACCGCTGCCTGGCTGAATATCTGAACGTCCCCCTCTACCTCATCGATACGCCCTTTCTCTTTCGGGATGCCACGCCTGACCAGATTGATTACGTGAAACGCCAGCTCGAAGGCCTCATTCCGGTGGCGGAACAAGTGGCCGGCAGGTCGCTGAAATGGTCGCGCCTGCGGCAGGTGGTTTCCTGGAGCAAAGAAGCAACACAGCTCTGGCTGGAGGTCCTGGAAACCGCAAAGGCCAAACCCTCACCGCTCACTGCATTCGATGGATTCATCCACATGGCTCCCATTGTGGAACAGCGCGGAGAAACACACGCTATCCGTTATTACCGGGATTTGCTCAAACGCCTGCAGAATCGCATTCAACGCAGAGAGGGTGCCGTAAAAGAGGAACGATTCCGTGTTCTCTGGGACAATCTGCCGGTCTGGTACAGACTGCGGCATCTTGCCGAATTTCTGGCTGAAAGGGGCGTGAACGTGGTGGCGTCTACCTATACGTACGCGTGGGCAGAACTGGCTCCCATGATGGACAGCAACCGCCCACTGGAAACGATCGCCAGAACCTATTTGCACGTTTTTTTGAACCGGCCTGCCCGATCCAAGCTAAAGGTAATGGAAAAAATGATCCATGACTTTCAGATTGACGGCGTCATTCTCCATTCGGACCGATCCTGCAAGCCTTACTCCCTCGGCCAGATGGATCAGAGGGATCATCTCGTATCCAGGCTCAATGTGCCCGCCCTGCTTCTGGAAGCAGATCATAATGACTCCCGGGCTTTCGCGGAACAGCAGATTCGGACGCGGCTCGAGGCATTTGTGGAAATGATGGAGCAGCGAAAATGACGCTCCCAGCCGCCATCGGCATTGACGCAGGATCCACAACCATCAAACTGGTAGCGATTGACCGAAAGGGAGAAGTGATTCTGCAGGTTATCGAAAAAACAGAACCTCTCGTCGCCCCCCAAGCAGAAAGGCTGCTCAAATCCGTTCTGGAGGAAACCGGTGCATCCGGATCTGTTCCTGTTGTGGCAACAGGTTACGGCAGAAAGCTGATCCGCAGTGCTACACTGCATAAAACGGAAATTGCCTGCCACGCCGCAGGCATTTATGAAGAATTCCAGCAAGCTGGAACACTGGTGGACATCGGAGGTCAAGACACAAAGGTAATCCGTCTGGATTCGGATGGCCGGGTGATCAATTTCGCCATGAATGACAAATGTGCCGCGGGAACGGGACGCTTTCTGGAAAACTTGGCCAACCGTTTGAATATTCCGATCGAAAAACTGGGNCCAGAGGCGCTTGGCGCTAGCAAGGCGCAGCCGATTTCCAGCACCTGTACCGTATTTGCTGAATCCGAAGTGATTTCATTGCTGGCGGAAGGCATTCCTCTGCAAGAAATCCTGCTTGGCCTGCATCAGGCCCTCATCAGCCGCCTCAGTGCCATGGTTCAGGCTCTCCAGCCGGCGCCTCCCATTTTTCTTTCCGGCGGTGGGGCCAAAAATCCGGCGCTGGCACAGCTTCTGGAGAATTCACTGGGCCATCCAATCCGGATTTCAGCCCGGCCGCAATTTGTCGGCGCTTATGGTGCGGCTCTCATTGGGCTCAAAACAGATCTTCCGAGCAAAACGGCTCTCCCCCTGTAGGCCTCTGGCGGCAGGACAGTTATACGCCGGCAAGATCCTCCTGGATCCGGGAAGAAAAAGCAACCACTTCCCCCTTTTCGGCACCCTTTAGGGCGTAAACCAGCACAGCCAGATCCCGGTATGCTTCTTCAAAGGTTGTCTGCACCGGTTCGCCATACCGGATGGCCCGGTAGAAATGAAGCAGCTGTTCTGTGTACCCACCGTCGTCATCCTGCTCGAACGAATACTCGGCTCCATCCTGTTTCCGGACCGTTACCTGATTTTGCCTCACCGTAATGGCGCCCGTTTCTCCGAGGATTAGCAAGCGGTTTTCCATATGCCCCCGAGAGGATAGAAAAATATTCAGTGCCCCGGATACCCCCGATTCCATCTGGAACGAAAACTGGAATGAATCGGGTTTGCCGATTTCTGGATTTA
>MTOL01000154.1 GCA_002011685.1 Deferribacteres bacterium JdFR-76 | reverse complement strand
AAATCCAGGAGATCCAGCGTGTGAGAAGCCAGATCCATAAAATACCCGCCCCCAGCAATCTCCGGCAGGGTTCGCCAGGGCAGCTGTTCGCGCCGGAAATCCTCTGGGAACGGCGGTCGGAACAGACTCACTCGTACAAACCGGACGTTGCCCACTGCCCCTTTATTCAGCCACTCCTTCACTTTCAAAAACCGTGGCAGTGCCCGGCGGTAATAGGCGACAAAGAGCGGCACACCGTGCTCCCGGCATGCCCGGATCATCTGCAGACACTCCCCAAATGTGCGGGCCATCGGTTTTTCTACATAAACAGGTTTTCCGGCCTCCGCACACATTAGGGTGTACTTGCAGTGCGTATCTGGTGGCGTTGCAATGTAAATGGCGTCCACTTCCGAATCGGCAATCAAATCTTCTGCACAGGAATACCATCTGGGCACTCCATGCCGGCGGGCATAATCTTCGGCGAGATGGGCAGTTCGGCGCATTACTGCTACCAGACGAGAGCCTTTCACTTTCTGAAAGGCCGGACCGCTCTTCCGCTCGGTCACACTGCCACATCCAAGAATTCCCCAGCGCACCTCGCCACGCTCACGGAATTCCATCAACCCCCTCCGGGTATTGCCGATAGCTCTGTGAATCTACAATCTGACAAAAGATTTCTACCGCCCGTGCCAGTTCCTGATAGCTGTTGTAGAGGGGCGCAAATCCCATGCGCAGCAGGTTGGGAGGCCGGAAGTCCAGAACTACTTTCCGGTCCCTGGCAGCCCGGGAAATCGGCCAGGCTTCCGGATGGATCAGTGAGATCTGCGCTCCCCGGCGATCCGGTTCTCTTGGTGTGGCCAGCCCGAATCCCCGAGGACGAAGAAAGGCGTCGTAGAGTGAAAGGAAAAATTCGGTGAGGCCCTTTGCCTTGTGATAGGCGTTCTCCTGCCCTGCTTCAAGTAGCAAGTCCAGCGCCGGTTCAACGGCCGCCATGGCGAGTACCGGCGGCGTTCCCACCCGAAAACGGCCAATGCCTCTGGCAGGACGGTATTCCAGATCAAAACGGAACGGGTTCTCGTGGCCCAACCAGCCAGGAATGGGATTGTCAAGCAATGGCGCGAGATCCTCCCTCACATAAAGAAAAGCCGGACTCCCCGGACCGCCGTTCAAAAATTTGTAGGTACATCCGACCGCCAGATCCACTTTCCAGTCATGCAGCCGTAGCGGCACAACTCCAGCTGAGTGGCTCACGTCAACCAGCAGCATGGCTCCATGCTGGTGTATCACTTCTGATAGTCGGGAAATATCGTGCAAGAAACCGCTTCGGAAACAGACATGGGACAGGGCAACCAGCCCTACTTCGGGCGTGATGGCCTTCTCAATTTTTTCCAAAGGCAGGGTGTTTCCATCTTCCGATGAAAGAATTTGCAGCCGCCAGTTTCCCTGCGCCTGCTGAACCGCCGCCCGCAAGATGTAAAGATCACTCGGAAAATTCAGCTCATCGGTGATTACAACCTTTTTTCCGCGCTGAATGTTCAGGCAGGCGATGGCAAGTTTGTACAGATTCACAGAGGTGGAATCGGCCAGCAAGACTTCTCCGGGATGGGCTCCAATAATGACCGCCAGCTTATCTGCCACCCGCGAAAGCAGCTTCAGCCAATCGCGGTCCCAACCGCGGATGAGCCACACACCCCACTGCTCCCGGATGATCCGTTCCAGCCGTTGGACGGTTCGCACAGGCAGGCGGCCTAACGAATTGCCATTCAGGTAAATTTCGTCCGGATCAGCAATCATAAATTCCTGGCGGAATTTCCGGAGGGGATCTTTTGCATCCAGACTCTTGGCTGTTTCCCAAAGCGGGTGAGAAGGCGGGAATTCGTTCATCACCAAAACCGGAAACTCAGGCTACGCTCGTTCTTGTATTTCCAGACCCTTGTGGTGGCCGTGTTGGTTAAAGAATTGGCCCGGAGCTTCAGTTGCCTTCAGCATCAATGGAGCGGATAAACTGCTCGATCTGTCGCATCATTTCTTTTTCCTTCTCTGGATCCGTCCCCCCGCCATACTGCAGCGTGATAGTCAAAGATTTCCTCTTTTCATCCAGAGTATACCCCCAGTTAAACATATAGTTGATGATGCCTGACCGGTGCAGCTGCTCCAGTGCCTCCCCGGGCGTAATGTGTTTGAGAAAAAAAGTTTTTACCATAACAGGCCACCCCAGTTGATTTCCGTTCCGGACTCCACCGGACCTATCCGAATAGTAAGAACTATCACCGCCATTCACAACAGAAAAAACGCCCCATTTCCAACAATCAAATTTTTGAAAGCGGCTTAAACGTTTGCTCTATTTGATCCGTTTNATAATATGATACCCAAGAGGCGTTTTTACCACGCCGGAAATTTGTCCGGGTTTGAGCTTGAGCACGGCTTCCTCAAATTCTTTGATGAGATCCCCCCGCTCAAATTCCCCAAGATCCCCCCGGTTCTGTTTGGCATTGGGATCAATGGAATATTTTACGGCAAGTTCCTGGAAATCTGCCCCATTCAGCAGCATCTTGAGGATTTTCTCAGCTTCTTCCTGGGTCCGTACCAGGATATGCCAGGCATGCAGCTTGTATCCTTCAACCTGAGTTATGTCTTCGGTAACCGATGGTTTCCAGATGTAGCCCTCGACCCGTACTTTCACCCAGTTTCCTTCCACACCAAGGACTTCAAGTTCGGTGCCGGCATTCAGCCGCCCCATAATTTCGCCGGCCGGAGATTTGCGGAAATTTTCAGAACGAACTTTAACATACACCTTTTTTGGTGGAGCTGTTTGCTGTGCAAAGGCCAGCACCGGCATGAATACAGTCAGTAAAAGCAACCCAAACTTTTTCATCTACTCACCTCCATTCCTGTTTACCTCGTCCAGTTTGGCAAGCCAATCCGTACGGCGATTTTGTTCCGTCAGTTGTTCTTTCAAAAATTTTTTGACCTCCGGCAGCCGCGGGATTCCCTGTCGGCCCCCTAAACGGGTGCATTTCATTGCCGCCACAGCCCCTGCGAAAGAGAGAATATGGGAAAGCGGCAGTCTGCACAGTAGACCGTACACGAAAGCCCCATGGAAAACATCCCCAGCCCCTGTTGTATCCACAACGGTCACAGAAAACGCAGGTTCGTAGTGGAACTGACTGCCGTCGTAACCGATGGCGCCGTCCTCTCCTAAGGTAACCACCACCCATTTGGGTCCGGCCTGATGAATTGTCCGCATCGCCTCCTCAATTCCCATCTCCGGTGCGTAAGCCCTTATAAAATCTGCCGAACAGACAAAAAAATCAACCAAAAGAAAAAATTCTTCCATTCTGGGCCGGGGACTTCCGGCGTCCATTACCACCTTTGCACCGTGCTGCCGCGCCAGTCTGGCAGCCTGGAGGGCGACATCCGGCTCGCGGCCATCAATGAGTAAAAAACGGGTATTCCGCAGCGGAGATTCCGGAAGTTCGTCCGGTTTCATCTTTAAGCGCGGATCGCGGTAAAGCACAACCGTCCTTTGCCCAGAGACCTTCTCCACCCATACAAAAGCCTGTGCCGAAGGCACCCCGCTGGCACGCAATACCCCACCCGTATCCACCCCTTCCTCCTGAAGGGCTCGAACAATAAACTCCCCCTGCCAGTCATCCCCCGTCTTTCCCAGGAAAGCAACGGGGCGGACTCCCAGCCTCCCCAGGGTGGCCATCGCCGTGGCCACAGGCCCGCCCCCCTGGTTCGAATAGGCCAGTGCATCAACTTTCTGATTCCGGGCCGGATAACGCTCAACCAGCAGCAGGTAATCAAATGCACACAGCCCCAGACCCACACACTGATACATTTTCACCTCCGATCAGTTGGCCGCCAGCCGCTTCAGCTTAATCCGCACAAACGTCGGCTCTTTATCCGTAACCAGTACCGGGCCAACAGAAATCGATTCGTACCCATCCAGCATAGCCGTAATGCGGTACTTCCCGGGTGCTACCAGCCGGAAGAACCGGCCATAGAGAGAATCACACCGCGTAGGTGCAACAACGGGAGAAAAATCCCTCTCCAGCTGGATCATGGCCGGAAGGGGCCTACCGGTGCGTGCCTCTACCACTTGACCATCCAGCCGTGCACGGAGCATACGGTTTAGCAAATAATGGACTGCCGAAAGCTGTTGCCGTGCAATGGTTCGCGCCAGAGGCCATTCCGGAAAATACTCCGGTCCGGCCTCAATAATAAAGGCCAGAGTCCGGAACCGGGCATACAGCCAGCAGGCACTTTGCCCCACTTTGCCGTTCAGAGGCACAACCCGGTAATGGTTTCCGTCATTCGTCCGGGTAAGCCGCAACGCCACCTCTTCCGCCAGCTTCTGGAGAAGCGGCGCATCGGGCGGTTCCAGTTCTCCCACCCAGGGATACATTACCATCTCCCCAAAGCTGTGAAAATCTACCGCAAGGCTGAAGCGCTGGCGCTCTGCCAGCTTGGCCACCGCACGCACCTCCGCTTCTGAGGCGGGTTTCTTGCCTCGGTAAAACCAAGTGAACGGCCGATCGCTTCCACCCGTTTTCCAGTTAAAATCATAATTGCGGTTGAGATCCACGCCGTCCAGTTCCGGCTCAAATAGCCCATCACCGTTGTTATCCCGCAGGTTTTTTCTCCACCAGGGAAACTTTCTGGCAGATTCCAGTACGTAATCATAACCATCGGGATTCAGGCAGGGAATCACCCAGATCTCCAAATTCGAAATCCAGCGGCGGTAGTTTGGCTCTCCCCTATTTGCCAGAAGATCACGGATAATTTCCACGCAGGCCCACATTCCCACCGGTTCGCGCGCGTGATGCCCCGCCATAA
>MTOL01000153.1 GCA_002011685.1 Deferribacteres bacterium JdFR-76 | reverse complement strand
CTCAGGGCGATCCTGCTCGGGGTGCAATTAAAGAGGGGGCGTTTTCCGGAGATATGCCATTTAAAATGTGATAATAGGTAGGGGCAGGCAAGGGAAAAAGTTTGATTACATTCTGGCAAAAGTTCGCATCGCTTTTTTCAGTAGCTGGCAAAATTCGATCTTCCGCCTCTCTTTTTTTCCGCTGTGTTAGAGTTATTTGTATCTCGGTTTTCCTGTTGGGCTCTCCGTCTTTCGTGAATTTCACAAATCTGGCGGATCAGCCTTCGATGCAGCCAGAAATCATCCATTCACGAGTTCAGACCGTTCCGGGGCAATTTCTCATTGCGCTGCGGCAACCTCTTCCACTAAAGAGAGGATTGGAAACGGCCCTGGACATTTTGAGCGCAACCGGAGTCCTCCCCGTTTTCGAACAGATGGGTGGAGAAGAAGCCACCTTTGCCATCCATCCGGCCATTTCGGCCCGTTTCCCGCCGGAATCGATTTTCCGTCGTCTTTTGTGGCTAAAGCTAAATTCAAACCTGCCACCGGAAAGGGTGGTACAGGCGTTCCGTTCGCTGCCGGAGGTTGAAGAAGTGGAACCGGTCCGCCGCATCCCCCTTCTGGAAGCTCCCGACGATTCGCTTCTGGGGCTTCAGGAGCATTTGCGTCAGATTCGGGCCTTGGACGCCTGGAATATCACGGCCGGTGATTCTTCGGTAATCATTGCCATTGTGGACAATGGGTTTGATCTGGATCATCCGGACATACGGCCCAATCTGTGGATAAACGGGGCGGAAAAGAACGGAGTGGCCGGGCGAGATGATGATGGCAACGGCTATGTGGACGACATCTACGGCTACGATTTTGCGGAGAACGATCCAGANCCACGCTATGGGCCGTTAAAACTGCGCGGATTTTCGCACGGCACTCATGTGGCTGGACTGGCAGCTGCCACGGGCAACAACGAGGTTGGTGTGGCAGGGGTTGCCTGGAAATGCCGCCTTATGCTGCTAAAGGCGGCAATGGATGACGATCCCATGGCGATTTTTTCGCATCATGCCTACACAGCGATTGCTTATGCCGTTGCAAATGGGGCCAAGGTTATCAACCTGAGCTGGGGAGGATATGATTCCGTAAGCAAAATCGAGCAAAAAGTCATCGAAAATGCATTTGAATTTGGAGCCCTTTTGACTGCTGCAGCAGGCAATGAGGGGACCGATGAAGTGCTTTATCCGGCCGGCTATCATCATGTGATCAGTGTAAGCTGGGTGGATTCATCCGATCGAAAACCGCAAGGGGCCAATTTTGGCAAATGGATTGACGTTGTGGCGCCAGGTGTGGATGTGCTTTCCACTCTTCCTGAAGGAAAGTACGGCCGAAAAAGCGGAAGTTCCATGGCCTCGCCGATTGTAGCCGGGGTAGCAGCCCTTTTATGGGCACGGTATCCGGACTGGTCGCCCTTCCAGATTGCGGAGCAGCTTCTCGGCACGGCGGACCCTGTGGATCTGGTCAATCCCGGATATGCCAGACTCATGGGAAGCGGCCGGGTGAATGCACTGAATTCCCTGACAGGACTCGGCAAAAGACAGCTTCCTGCGCGCCCAATACTTCTGCATTACGCCTTCAGCGATTCCTCTTTTGGCAACGGCAATGGTCTGATTGAGCGCGATGAAACGATCGCTGTGTATGTGAAAATGAGCAATGTTTCCATCGGCAAAGCCACTGAGGCACTTTTCCGTCTTTTGCCCGTTTCTCAGCTGGCAATTGATTGGCAGAGACATTCTCAATGGGTGGATGTTCCGGCCGATACGGATTTCTCTTTGCCAGATCCGTTTTTGTTCACGTTACGAGAACCTCCAGGTGCGGAACCGCTAAAATTTGTCCTGCAGTATTCCGGCACAAATCTGATGGATGGGGCCGACACTCTTCTGGTTCTATTGCAGCGCCGTCCAATCCTTATTGTGGATGACGATGATGGTGTTAACAATGTGGAAGCATTTTACACACGCATTTTGGAACGCTGGAATATTCCGTTCAGTGTCTGGAACCGGAAGAACAACGGGCCCCTGCCGGGCCGGATTTTGCAGGAATTTCCGATTGTAATCTGGTTTTGTGAATGGGCCTATCCCACTCTAACACCGAAAGATCAGAATGCCCTTTCGAATTATCTTGCTGCCGGGGGAAGCCTGTTTTTAACGGGCCAAGATATTGGATGGGATCTGGCAGATGCGGAAAGCGAAAATGCCACAGACGCTTCCCGCCAGTTTTACCGGGGAGTCCTCCATGCAGAATATGTGGGAGATGATGCCAATGTACACCAGGTAACGGGCGTACCCGGACAGCCCATTGCCAATGGATTAGCTTTTACAATTTACCAGCCAGGCCGTCCCGAAAAGCACCAATATCCGGATGTATTCAATCCTGTGGATTCTGCTCAGGCTATCTTGGAATATGCGGGTGGCAGAGGAATTGGAGGATTGCGCTACCGGGGAACAGGTCGTCTCGTTTACTTTGGGTTCGGTCTGGAAGCTATCGAAGCAAAAGAGCGCTCAACACCCGAGGAACCGGCACCGATACGCGAAGAAGTTCTGGCCAGGGTTTTGGATGATCTCTTTCCGATCGAATATTCTCCGATCCGCGACGTTTCATTTCCCTCAGACTCAGTTTCCTTCCATTTCGAATATGCAGGCACTGGAAAGGAGCCGGATAGCTGTTTCATTCACGTTTTATTTGAAGATGGAACAGCAGTCCGATTGAGGCTCAACAAAAACGGTCAGCGCTTTTATGGAATATTGCCTCTGACTGGCAAAAAGGGGAAAGTGAGATACTGGTTTGAGTTTAAAACGCCAGACTATCAATGGACTTATCCCATTCGCGGTGAGCGGAAGCCTTTGACTTTCTTGATCGGAGAGGATAGGCTTGCCCCAATTATTCGGCCCGTACCGGTCCATTTTTCTCCGGCCAGGAGGAACAATTTTCTATTTTCAGTGTCGATCGTGGAAAATAGCACTCTGGACACAGCACGAGCTTTTCTTCACTGGAGGCAAGAAGACACAACAAATGGTGATTCCATTTCGCTGACATTCAATCCGAATTTGGGCTTATTTGAAGCCGTTCTTCCGGATACTTTTCCATTCGGAAGTCGTATTTATTACTGGTTTTCAGCTTGTGATCGTGCTGAACCACCGAATCAGGCCATCAGTGATACCTTCTCATTCCAGGTGGGCGCCGAGGATTTTTCGGGCGGACTTCGCAACTGGGAGTTCGGTTTCGAAGAATGGGGAACGGATACAACCCGTCCCTATTCGGAAAAATTCTGTGTATCGACGTATCCCTACCAGCCCTACGAAAAAAACATGGAAATCTCGCTTCTGCTGAAAGAGCCCCTGGATTTTAGCGGAACCTCACAGCTGCAGCTGCAGTTTGCCACCCGTTTTGAAATTGAACCCGGCGATGCAGGATTTGTGGAATTGAAGGCCGGAAACGGACCCTGGAAGGTGATTGCCGGTCCTTACAGCGGTTTTCAACCAAGCTGGACGGAAGAAAAGGTGGATTTGTCTGCGTTTGCCGGCAGAGCACCCTGCTTTCTCCGGTTCCGATTCCAGTCCGATGCTATTGCTTCAGCCGCTGCCATGGGATGGTATATCGATGATATAGAAATTCTGCAAGATCGGTGGATTGCGGTAAATGTTCCTGAAAAGAGGACGCCCATCCTGAATTCCTTTCTGCTGAATCTTTCGGACCCGTTTCCCAATCCTTCCCGCCAGGGGATCCGGATGAAAATCACAATTCCGGCGGATAACGTGAGGCTGATGGTAAGGGTGTACGATGTTCTGGGTAGAACGGTCTTTCGGCAGGAATGGAAGTTGAACAAAGGGGAGCATTTTCTACAATGGGATGGGACAAATGGAACGGGAGGGCGTTTGCCTTCCGGCATCTATCTTGTACGCGTTTCCGGCGCAGGTATCAGTAAAGTGAAAAAAATCGTGTTGATCCGATAGATCATGTAAAATCTAAAGAAGCATGGCGAATAGATAGAGTACGAAGGAAATACAGGGGCAGGCAAAACAGAAAGCGAGGGTTATATGAGAGGTAACAAGACGGCGGGATATGGGGAGAAACGAAGCGGTCAATTAATCTCGTTAAATCCGGCAGATTTAACGGAGGTGGGGCAGGTGCAAATCACAGCGCCTGGGGATGTGAAAAGGGTTGTGGATTGGGCGCGGGGGGTTCAGACTTCCTGGCAGGAGACGGAATTGGAGGAACGGCTGCATATTTTGAAGCGGGCGAGGGATCTCCTTTTCCGAAATGTGTATGCTCTGGCCGAACTGATCACGCAGGAAATGGGAAAACCCATTGCGGAGTCGTTTTCGGCCGAGATGGAGGCTTCCCTCGATCTGTTCGACTATTACCTCCGGCATGCCGCCCGATGGCTAAAAACACAACGTGTGCGCCTCCACAATCCCGTTTTTCGACGCAGACGCTGCTGGAATGTAATAGAACCCGTGGGAGTTTTCGGGCTCATCACACCATGGAACTGGCCGGTGCTCATCCCGTTGGGAACCATTGTTCCCGCGCTGCTGGCAGGGAATGCAGTGGTTTTTAAACCGTCAGAGTACACACCGCTGGTTGGCCGACGGCTCTGGGAAATTTTCCGGGAGGCGGGCCTTCCATCCGGCGTATTCGAAATCGTTTACGGGGCACGGGAAACGGGCGAAGCGCTGGTAGAATCGGGAGTTGATAAAATCTTTTTTACCGGCTCCACCCGGGTTGGACGCAGGGTGATGGCGGCGGCTGCAAAACGTCTGAGCCAGGTTGTTCTGGAACTGGGAGGAAACGACGCGG
>MTOL01000546.1 GCA_002011685.1 Deferribacteres bacterium JdFR-76 | reverse complement strand
CGTGCTGAAACTTTGGGAAGGACTGGGGTATTATTCGCGGGCCCGCAATCTCCTGGAAGCGGCACGCGAAATTGTGAGCCGTTTTGGGGGCGTTCTGCCTCGTTCCTACCGGGAGCTGCTGAAACTGAAGGGAATTGGTCCTTACACGGCAGCTGCCATCGCCAGCATTGCATTCGGAGAGCCTGTAGCGGTGGTGGATGGCAACGTTATTCGGGTAATTACCCGCCTGTTTGTTATCCGAGAAGATCCGCGAAAATCTGCTATCCGCCGGAAAATTGCTGCTCTTGCTCAGGCCCTCCTGGAGCCAGAAATACCCGGCGATTGGAACCAGGCGATGATGGAACTGGGGGCCACCCTTTGCCTTCCTGCAGCGCCGGACTGCGAGAACTGCCCGGTCCGGGTGTTTTGCAGAGCCAAGCAGGAAGGAAATCCACGGGATTTCCCGATGCGAGCTTCCAAAAAACCGCTCCCCTTTTACGAAATTGCTGTGGGAATTATCTGGAAAGACGGAAAAATCCTGATTGCACGGCGGCCAGAAAACGGTTTGCTGGGCGGATTGTGGGAATTTCCCGGAGGAAAGCGCGAAGCAGGAGAAACCCTGGAAGAGTGCGTTCAAAGAGAAGTACTGGAGGAGCTGAACATTGTGGTGGAAGTGGGGGAACGGTTTGTCACGGTAGATCATGCCTATTCTCATTTCCGCATCCGTTTGCATGCCTTTCGGTGCCGCTGGCTTTCTGGCGAACCCGAATGCCGCGGTTGTACGGCCTTCCGGTGGGTTGAACCCGGTGACCTCGGCAACTATCCTTTTCCACGCGCCAACCAGAAAGTTATTGAGCAGCTCCAAGGAATGGTCGAAAACAGCTTTGGGCAGCGCAGGTAGAATAATCAACAAATATTGTTGGCATTTTAAACGCAAGCAATCTCCATTATCCGTTCTTAAGTGATTTTGAACAATCGCTGCTACGAAATTCTACACGCCCGATCTCATTTTTCAGAAGTGCATCGGGCAGGAATTGAACTTTTTAACGCTGACCGGGTGGATAAGGTGAATCCACTTGCCAAAAATGAATCTGTCCAGTAAATTTCCATCAGAATGGAGTCGGGAATTAAACATATCTGGTCTTTCCTATTTTTCAGTCTGCAATTGTACACCCGCGNTGTATTTTCGCATCCAGTTTTTTCGGTTTCCACAAATGCAGGAGAAGGTCTATGATTGAAATCCGCATTCACGGACGTGGCGGGCAAGGTGCTGTTATTGCTTCCAAGTTACTGGCATCGGCCTTTTTTAAAGAAGGAAAATACGTTCAGTCATTTCCCACCTTTGGGGTCGAACGCCGCGGTGCGCCCGTGGCTGCTTTTGTCCGTGTGGACGAGGAACCCATCCTGGTGCGCAGTCAGATCTACGAACCGGACCACATCATTGTGCTGGATCCCACCCTTATTGAGGCCATTGATGTTACCAAAGGGTTGCGGGACGGTGGCTGGATCCTGATTAACACGGCGAAAGGGCCTGGAGAATTTCAGGATTTGCAGAATTTCCGGGTGGCCACCGTGGATGCCAGTGGAATTGCCGTCCGCCACCGGCTGGGGTCCAAAACTCATCCGATTGTAAACACGGCTATTCTTGGGGCGTTTGCCAGAGCGACGCAGCTGGTGCAACTGGATTCCATCTTGGAGGCTATTCAGGAAGAGGTGCCCATTGCACCTGAAAACAATGTGAAAGCTGCCAAAGAAGCATTTGAAAAGGTCCTTCTGGAGGAAGGAGCTATAACAAATCCGTAAGAAAAAAAATCGAACCGCGGAAGTAGAGAAAGGGGCTCTGTATGGCAAAAGGAAAACGAAGCGAAGATGAACTCCGGGTTTACCAGTTCCGATCTCATGCGGAATTGCCACCGCTTCCGATGTCCCTTGGAACGACGCTTATCAACAAGACCGGTTCCTGGCGCTACATGCGGCCGGTTTACGAAGACAAAACGGCTCCCTGTATAGAGGGCTGTCCTGCCAGTGAGGATATCCAGGCATACATGTACTGGGTTGCCCGCGGGGAGTTTGAAAAGGCATGGGAAACCATCATGGAGGAAAATCCGTTTCCGGCGGTATGCGGCCGGGTGTGTTACCATCCCTGTGAGATGAACTGCAACCGCGGGGAATACGACGAAGCGCTGTCTATTAATGCCGTTGAGCGTTTCATCGGGGATTTCGGGCTGGAATTCTCCCTGGACCGCTTTAAGGTCCGAGAGGAACGGAAAGAGCGGATTGCTGTGGTGGGTGCCGGTCCTGCAGGGCTGACCTGTGCCTATCATCTGCGGCGGCTGGGATATCAGGTGGTTGTTTTTGAGATGCACGAAAAACCGGGAGGGGTGCTTCAGTATGGGATTCCGGCGTACCGCCTCCCGAAAGACATTCTGGAGAAAGAGATCCGCCGTCTGGAAGATTTTGGAGTGCGGATTGAAACTCGCACAAAAGTTGGACTTCATGTGAAATGGGAAGAGCTGCTGAAATACGATGCCGTGTTTCTTGCCACGGGGGTTCACAAAGGCCGGGAGCTGAACATTCCAGGCGAAAATATGCCGGGAGTGCTGTCCGGGTTGGAATTTCTTTCGAAGGTAAACCGCGGTGAGAAAGTGGAACTTGGACGGCGGGTGGCTGTTATTGGGGGCGGGAATACAGCCATGGACGCGGCACGAACAGCCCTGCGCTTGGGTTCCACGCCTATTATTTTCTACCGGAGAACGCGCGCAGAAATGCCCGCTATTCAGGATGAAATTGAAGAAGCTGAACGGGAGGGCATCCGTATGGAGTTTCTGGTGTCTCCCATACGGATCATCGGGGAAAATGGCCGGGTAACCGGGCTAAAACTCCAGCGGATGGAGCTGGGTGAGCCGGACGAAAGCGGGCGGCGCCGTCCTATTCCTGTACTGGGTTCCGAATATACGGTAGAAGTAGACAACGTAATTACCGCCATTGGTGAAGCGGCGGATTTCAGTTTTCTGCCGTCCGAGCTGGTGGACGGGGGAGTGGTGAAAACGGACATATACGGTCAGACTGGAGTGGCAAAGGTCTTTGCCGGCGGCGATATTGTGGAGCAGCCTCATACGGTGGTTCATGCCATCGGTTCGGGCAAAAAAGCGGCCATGGCCATCGATGCGTTTCTCCAGAAAAAATCACTGGAAGATGACGTCCGCAAGATCCAGGTGGGATACAAAGGCGGATTCTCTTTTCGCAGGTACCGCAACGGTACACTGGAGGGCGATCCTGTCAACAACCTGAAGGTGGTTACGTTCGAGCATGTCAATACATGGTACTTTGATCACATTCACCGAAATCCTGTGCCGGAGAAGGCGGTGGAAGAACGGACCCGCGATTTCCGCGAAGTGAAAGAGACATTCTCCAGCGATACGGCGGTTCAGGAGGCCAAGCGCTGCTTTAACTGCGGTGTTTGCAATATGTGTGATAACTGCCTGATCTTCTGTCCCGATGTAGCAATCCGGCGGCGGGAATCGGGGTACCGCTACGAATTCGATTATGATTATTGCAAAGGGTGTGGCATCTGTGTGGCCGAGTGTCCGCGGAATGCAATCACTATGGTTCCTGAAGGGCGGTAGCGGAGAAATAACAGGGCATTGTGAAAAAGGGAAGAGGGCTCTATGAAAAAAGTTTTAATGGGCAATCATGCGGTGTCGTACGGGGTGCGGCTATCCCGGGCGGAAGTGATCGCGGCGTATCCGATCACACCGCAGACGCAGATTGTGGAGGAGTTGTCTGAACTCTGTGCCAACGGAGAGTTGAAGGCCAAATTTATTAAGGTTGAATCCGAACATTCGGCGATGGCCAGCTGTATTGGGGCTTCGGCAGCAGGGGCACGGGCATTTACCGCTACCAGTGCCCAGGGGCTGGCCCTGATGCATGAGCTGCTGCACTGGGCTTCGGGTGCCAGGTTGCCTATTGTACTGGCCAATGTCAATCGGGCCATGGCGCCGGGCTGGTCCATCTGGACGGAACAGACCGACAGCCTTGCCCAGCGGGATACCGGATGGATTCAGCTCTACTGTGAAAACAACCAGGAGGTGCTGGATACGGTCATTCAGGCATTCCGTATTGGGGAGCAGGTTTTCCTGCCAGTGATGCTGATTCTGGATGCTTTTGTCCTTTCCCATACCTATGAGGTGGTGGATATACCAGATCAGAAAGTAATTGACCAGTATCTTCCGCCCTATAAACCGCCTTTTAAGATGGACGTGAATGATCCGCATGCCTTTGGTGCGCTGGTTACACCGGAAAATTATTATGAGCTGCGCTATAAGATTCAGAAAGCGATGGAGGATGTGCCGGCTGTAGCCGAAAAGGCAGATGAGGAATACCACAAACTGGTGGGACGCCGGTACGGGATTGTAGAATCGGTAGAACTGGACGATGCCGAACTGGTACTGGTTACGGCCGGGGCCCTGACCAGCAATGCCCGCGCCATTGTCCGCGAATACCGGAGCAAGGGGTTAAAAGTGGGTTTGCTGAAGATCCGGATGTTCCGCCCATTTCCGGCGGAGAAGGTTAGAGAGCTGCTCATGGGGAAAGCCAAAGTAGTAGTGATTGACCGGAATATCTCCTTTGGAGCTACGGGAATTTTCTACCAGGAGATCAAGGCAGCTCTGTACGGTCAGGCAAATGGAAAGGCGCCGCGGATTTTTGGGACCATTATTGGGTTGGGAGGCCGCGACGTAACACTTTCCGATCTGCGAAAAATTGTGGATTATGCCCTGGAGGCTGAACAGCCTGAAGAAGACATTATCTGGATGGGATTAAAACAATAGAGAGGAAAACCATGGCGATACCGGAAATTC
>MTOL01000399.1 GCA_002011685.1 Deferribacteres bacterium JdFR-76 | reverse complement strand
GGGTTCTGCGCGGCATTCACGCGAAATTACCGACAGGACCTGACGGATCGATTCTGGACTACCCACAGAGGTGCCACCAAATTTCAGGATTTTCATGACGCATCCTCCAGGATCTGGCGGATCAAAGCATTCAGCTGATCAAACTCAATGAGAAACGCGTCGTGCCCGTGTGGTGAACGGATTTCATGGTATGTGGCCGGCTTCCCAAGTTTGCGGAGCCACTCCGCCGCATCTCTCATCTCCCGGGCAGTAAACAGCCGGTCCGTATCGATACCCACGCAGGCCACCCGGGCGCGAATCCGGGCCAGGGCCCGCTCCAGATTGCCATAGCCAGCACTGATATCATGCCAATCCATAGCTTTGGTCAAAACAATGTACGTAAAGGGATCAAACCGGCGGACCAGCTTTTCTCCCTGATAATGGAGATAGCTCTCTACCTGGAAGCAAAATTCCTCAGAAAACGGCTGTTCCGGTACCTCGGCAACCTGCTCCCGGCCGAAGCGGTCCTGAAAAGACACTTCGCTCCGATAGCTAATCATAGCAATCATTCGCGCCAATTTCAAGCCTCTCTTGGAAGCCTGCCGGAGATGGACGGGATCGTTCTTCAACAGCTGCCAGTCGCCATCCAGAAAGATAGCCTGTCGGGCCACTTCATTGAACCCTACAACCCAGGGAGAAGCGGTGGGCGTTCCGGCAATAGGGATGGCTATGTCCATCAGATCCGGATATTGTACGGCCATCTGCCAGACGATCATTCCTCCCAGAGATCCTCCGAGCACGGCTCGGACCCGCGGGATTTCCAGATAATCCAGCAGGGCCTTTTGCACCCGGGCCATATCTGCCGTGGTCACCTGGGGAAACGCCAAACCATACGGTTGGCCAGTTGCAGGATTCAGACTCGTCGGTCCCGTAGTCCCGTAGCAACTTCCCAACAAATTGGCACAGACGATAAAATAACGATCGGTATCCAGTCCTTTTCCGGGACCGATAAGTCCGTGCCACCATCCGGGCACACGGTCTTGTGGAGTGTTCCAGAAGGCGGCATGTGCACTCCCCGTGAGCGCATGGATAACCAGGATGACGTTATCGCGGCAGGGAGAAAGTCGCCCGTATGTTTCAAAGGTTACATCCACGGGAGCCAGTGACTCGCCGCAGGTAAGCTGTAACGCGTGGCCGGTATCAAAAAGACGGCACGTCTGTGGGCGCACCAGGATTTTTGTCTCTTCGGATGTGCACATCTTTCCCCCTCCCATTAGATTTTTGCCAGTGCCTGATCCAGATCTTCCAGGATGTCGTCAATGTGCTCCAGGCCAACAGACAGCCGCACCAGATCATCCGTAACGCCCGTCGTCAGCCTTTCTTCCGGCGTAAGCTGCTGGTGAGTGGTGCTTGCCGGATGAATAATCAGCGTTTTGGCATCGCCAATGTTGGCCAGGAGGGAGATAAGGCGCACACTGTTAATCAATTTTTTGCCCGCTTCTATGCCTCCTTTTACTCCAAATGTCAGGATGGCCCCGAAACCGTTCTGTAAGTATTTTCGGGCCAGTTCGTGGTGCGGATGTTCCGGCAACCCCGGGTAACTCACCCAGCTTACCTTCGGGTGGGTTTTCAGAAATTCGGCCACTTTAAGGGCATTCTGGCAATGTCGCTCCATACGCACCGGAAGGGTCTCCAGCCCCTGTAGAAAAAGGAACGCGTTAAAAGGACTGAGCGCCGGCCCCAAATCCCGAAGCCCTTCTACCCGCGCTTTGACGATAAAAGCGATGTTGCCAAATGGGCTTTCCGCACCAAAGGCCTCCCAGAACCGCAGTCCATGGTATCCCTCACTGGGCTCGGTAAACTGGGGAAAACGGCCATTATCCCACGGGAATTTGCCGCTATCAACGATAACGCCCCCAATGGAGGTCCCGTGGCCACCTATAAATTTTGTGGCAGAATGGAGTACAATATCCGCCCCATATTCGATGGGCCGGCAAAGATACGGAGTTGCCGCCGTGTTGTCTACCACCACAGGAATGCCATACGAATGGGCCAGATCTACAATTTTCTCGAAATCGGGTACATCGCCCTTGGGATTGCCGATGGTTTCCAGGTAAATTGCCTTTGTCCTATCGTTGATTTTCTCTTCAAAAGCCCTGAGATCATTATTCGGCACAAAATGCGTGGTGATGCCCAATTTTTTCAATGTTACCTTGAAAAGGTTATACGTTCCACCGTAGAGGCTGGAGGAAGAGATAATTTCGTCTCCCGCTTCCGCAAGTGTGGTAATTACCAGTGTTTCTGCGGCTTGCCCGGACGCTGTGGCAAGCGCTGCTACGCCGCCTTCCAGCAAGGCCATCCGCTTTTCAAAAACATCATTGGTGGGATTCATAATGCGGGTGTAAATGTTGCCAAACTGTTTTAAATCAAAAAGCGCGGCCGCATGATCTGCATCTTCAAATACGTACGATGTGGTCTGGTAGATGGGAACAGCACGCGCGTAGGTGGCAGGGTCCACTTCCTGTCCGCCATGCAGTGCAAGTGTCTCAAAACGGTATGTGTTTCCTGACATTTTTTCCTCCTTCATTTGCTGGCTCAGCAATAGCCGTTTCTTTTCAGCCAACCGAAATTCCTTTAATCCCCTGCCAGGATGATTCACATACCAGGGATGGCCCGGTTCTCCAGCAATTTGCCACCCGGGCCAGAAATCCTCCCTTTTTTTGACAACCGTTGAATCCCACCATGCTGCATCATTTTCTCCCAGATTTTACTCCAAAAATAAAAAACCCCTTCCGGTGTGTGCCGGAAGGGGTTCATCTATTTTTTTCATCCATTTATTTCAGCATGGCACACACCGGTTGGGTCCATTGCCCTTCTTTTTCATGCACATTGTTCGCATAAGATGGTGTGCCATGCATTTGCAAGGAGGGCGCATGAAATCCAAAGGCAGAAAGTGAAACGAACTACTAAGGTATTTCCGGTGTATCCTATTCAATCTCAATCCTCCGAAAAATTTGGGACAAATATATGATGAGGAGTGGCCGGTTGTCAAGAAAATTTTGAAAAACTGTAAAATTTTGACAGCCCGGATTCTTTTTCACGGATATGCTTACTCCCCAAACGGACAGAAAAAAGAGCCATTGAACGCAAGGGCGTCCTTTTTCAAACAAAATTTGGGTCCCAAAAACGCTCCATGCCGATCTTTCTTCAAAAGACCCCGCACGCTGAATAATCGAAACCGGTTCAATTCCGGTTCAAAAAAGCTTTTTTTGCCGCCATTCTTGTTTTACTTTAGGAATACAACAGGAAGAGCGTTCCACTCTTTGAAAATCTTTCCTCAAAAGAAAAAGGCCAGCGAATGCACCCTTCTGGGATAGGCACTCTCACACTGGAGGCCTTTTACAAAGGAACACCGGGCGTCGCACATCTGAAAAAGGAGAATTTATATGAAAATCATCGATCTTTCGTCAGAATACGAGACGCTGTATTTCCAGTGCCTGGAGGACTGGTCCGAAGAAATCCGGGAAGCTGGTGATCACAGAGCGAGGTGGTACGAGAAGTACCGGTCCAGAGGATTGCGGGCAAAACTAGCCCTTGACGATAGTGGCACCGTAGGCGGGATGATTCAGTACCTGCCCATTGAGCACGCCTTTGCAGCAGGGAGAAATCTGTATATGATTCTCTGCATCTGGGTACATGGATATAAACAGGGAAGAGGCAACTTCCAGAAACAGGGGATGGGCAAAGCCCTGTTGTCGGCCGCCGAAGCGGATGCGAAAGAACGAGGTGCAAAAGGAATGGCCGCATGGGGGATTCTGCTTCCTTTCTGGATGAAAGCATCCTGGTTCAAGAAACAGGGATATTCGAAAGCCGACCGCGATTCAATCCGCGTTCTTCTCTGGAAAAAATTCACAGAAGATGCCACCCCACCATCCTGGATCCGAAGAAAAAAAGTGCCGGCACCTTGTCCGGGGACGGTCACGGTTACCTGTTTCAAGAACGGATGGTGCCCCGTTCAAAATCTGGCGTTTGAGCGCGCCCAAAAGGCCTGCGCCGAACTTGGGGATGCGGTAATCTTTCGGGAGGTCGACACATCCGACCGGGAGACCTTCCTGGAATGGGGCATCGCCGACGGGCTGTTTATCAACGGAAAAGAAATGGGTATCGGACCGCCTCCTTCTTACCAGAAAATCAAAAAACAGATTATGAAGCAGCTTAAAAAACTTTGATCCGTGCAATCTTAAGGCTTTTGCCGGGAGAGAAGAGGCACATTGCGAAAAGAAACCATGGGAAAAATCGACCTCAGAAAAAACTCAAACTCTNCTACAACACATCAGCGAAAAAAGCAGAGATCGCAGAATTCCCAGTGTTTCAATTCTTTGCCGTTGACGGACCCGGCCACTCCAATCTTTCTGCGAATTTCAGGGCTCTGCGCAGACATCGTTCAATCTTTCACAGGCCATTCAAATTCTTCGTCCCAAAAGAAAGGGAACTGGACTGCCGCGCAATGCGGAAGGGTTGTGGCAGCTGGAAGGGGGGATGCCGCATCCATCCTCAACAAGCAGAACTGGAACCGGACTCTGATGATCCTGCANCCGGATTTTGTTGATTCCATGGGGGTAGACCGTGAGCAGGAAACACTTCACAAGAAAAAAGATTGAGGCTGGCTTGATGATGCGCAGCTTCAGAAGATCGAGGGAGGGAGAGGCAGCTCAGATTCTCCATATCGGCCCCTTTGCCGAAAAATGTCCCACAGTCGAAATCCTGCACCGGTTTATTCGCGAAAACGGATTTCAATTCCACGGGAAACATCATGATATCTACCTGACAGATACGAGGCGGGCCGCCTCTTTCTGGTGGAAAACCATTTTGC
>MTOL01000329.1 GCA_002011685.1 Deferribacteres bacterium JdFR-76 | reverse complement strand
AAAAGTGGACGGCCTGGAGGTGCTTAAGAAGCTCAAATCCGACCCNCGGACCAGAAAGATCCCGGTTGTCATTCTTACATCCTCGAAAGAAGATCGGGACATCCAGACCAGCTACGACCTGGGCGCCAACAGNTACATTGTTAAACCGGTGGATTTCGAGAAATTCATGGAGGCAACGCGGGAAATCGGCATGTACTGGCTTCTTCTCAACCAGCCTCCCATTTTATAAAAAGCATCCCACAGACCTACTTCCCGGTTCAGCCCGGGTTTTCCAAAAGCGGGAGGACCCTTTTCTTCCAGCGGACCGTTTTCCCCCTCTTCCCGGAAATCCAGAAAAAAACTTGACTTGCCAATTTATCAGGGGATTGCTATATTCGGGAGTGCCAGCGGTTCAAAAAACCTACGGATACCGTCTCTATGAGCGGGTCAGGTCAAGGTTTCTGGTGGATTCTTCATGCGGTATGCGATACTCTCCGACATCCACGGCAACCTGGAAGCACTTCAGGCTGTCCTTCGGGATATTGAACAACAGGGAGTCGACAAGATCGTCTGTCTTGGAGATGTTGTTGGATATGGACCGAATCCCAATGAGTGCGTGGACGTCATACGGGAAAAGGCCCACATTTGTTTGATGGGAAATCACGACTACGCCGCCATCGGAAAAGAACCGATTGAATACTTCAACCCATACGCCAGAGACGCGATTCTGTGGACGCGGCGGCAGCTGACCGGCGATAATCTTGCCTTTCTCCGGGACTTGCCATTTTTACATATCGATGGCGAAATCACTTTTGTTCATAGCTCTCCTCATCGGCCGGAAGATTGGACCTACATTCTGACGCCACGTGATGTTTACCACCAGTTTAACTTTATGCAGACTCCCTTGTGCTTTGTGGGCCATTCCCACGTCGCTATTGGCTTTGCGAGGCGAGGGGATGACCTCTGGATACTGCTGGAAGATGAACACCGCCTCGAGGATCATGAAGCCAGGTACATTATCAACGTGGGGGCTGTGGGACAGCCGCGCGACCAAGATCCCAGGGCCAGTTACGGACTTTACGACTCCGGACAGCGTACCTTCCAGTTCAGACGGATCGAATACGATATTGAGGCCGTGCAGAAGCAAATGGAAGAAGCGGGGCTCCCACAGTACCTGATTGATCGCCTATCCTACGGGAGATAACATAAATCTGGGAGGGAACCATGAACTCCGGTGCCACGGCCAAAAACGTGTCCAGGGGGCACATCATCCTGTCTGAGGAACAGTACCACCGGATATCGGAGGAGCTGGATCAGCTACGCGCCAAACTCAACGCAAACCTTGTGCTCTTCGGCGATATGAACGGCCAGCTAATCTGCCAGAAAGGGAACATCCCGGGGACCGATTTGCCCATTCTGGCTGCGCTTATCGCCGGCGACTTTTCGGCCACATCCGAAATTTCCCGTATGCTCGGCGCCAACAACACCTTCCGCATGCATTTTCATGAAGGAAATGAGCGGAATCTCTATGTGGCCAGCGTCGGAGAACAGTTTTTCCTGGCAGTCATCTTTAACCATGCCGTCACTCTGGGTATGGTACGAATTTTTACCCAGAAAACCATCGAAAGGATTCAGAACATCGTTACCGCAAATTTCGAAGAGATGGTCAAAATCAGCAATATCATCGATCTGGAACTGCGGCAGCACATCCAGGATGGGTTGAACAAAATTCTGGAATGAGATTCGGACAACTTTGTTATGTTCATCCACTGGGAAAAGAACGAAATCTATCTGAAGATTGTGTACTATGGTCCCGGATTAAGCGGAAAAACCACCAATCTGGAATGGATTTATCATCATATCGATCCGCGGCACCGGGGGGAAATGGTCTCATTAAAAACCATGGAAGAGCGCACCCTCTTTTTCGACTTTATGCAGATTCACCTTCCACCGCTCAAAGGGAAAAAACCGCGATTCAGTTTGTACACCGTACCGGGACAGAAATATTACGCTGCCAGCCGCCGAATTATTTTAAACGGTGCGGATGGTATTGTGTTTGTCGCCGACTCCCAGAAAGACCGCCTTATGGACAACTTGGATTCCCTTCTGGACCTGGAACAGAACCTGATCCGTTACGGCCGATCGCTGGAGGAGATTCCCTGGGTTCTGCAGTACAACAAAAGAGACCTGCCGAACATACTGCCGGTTGAAACGCTCCAAGAAAAACTCAACTTTCACGGAGTCCCCTATTTTGAGTCGGTAGCCACGGAAGGTATTGGCGTTTCGTCCACCCTGAAAGCGATTATCGAACGGGTGATGATAGACATCGAAAGGAGGTGGCATGTACCGGCTGAACGCTGACCGCCGGCCTCAAAAAAACCTAACTTTGCCACAGCGGCGTCTTGAAGAAGAACTGGTGAAAGTAATCAATCTGGGAAATCTGGAAAGTGCCTATCTCTTTTCCGAAGAAGGCCTGCTGATCGCCGGTGTACAAGGGAAAAGTGAGGTTTCCCAGGACCTTGCCCTGGAGATTTTTTACGGTGTCCACGAAGGGATGGACGTGATGCGCCGGGAGAATTCTTTCGGTGGTGTTACGGAAGTCCTGCTTGTGGCAACCAGCCGCCGCAAGATATCGGTACGCACATTTCCGGCTTTTGGTCAGCAGGTTTGCCTCGTTCTCGTGGTTCCAAAGGGAAAAACGTACCGCTCTCATGCAAACCGGCTTGTCCGGATAATCAAGCAAATTAGCGAGGAAACGATGAGATGAGCAACCGGCAGACCACGGCCCGCCGATTCCGCTTTTTGCCCGCCTTCTCCTGGATTCTTTACGACTTCGCTAACACCATCTACTCCATGAACGTGGTGACCATGTATTTCTCGCTCTGGATTACGGTCAATCTGGCGCGTGAGGATATCTGGGTAGGGGCCAGCAATTCCATCTCCATGGCACTGGTGGCGGTTTCTTTGCCCGTTCTGGGAGCAATTGCAGATTTCAGGGTCCGCCGCAAGGCTTTTCTCTGGTGGTTCACATTCACCTGCGCGGCTGCAACGGCCGCTATTGGCATAATTGGCCACCTTCTGCGGGAAGGCACCCTTCAGGTTCTGCTGGCTTCGGTCCTGTTCGTTATTGCCAACTATGCATATCAGGGAGGACTAGCTTTTTACAATGCCCTTCTGCCATCGGTGGCCACAAGAGAAACGATGGGCCGCATTTCCGGGTACGGCGTGGGAGCCGGCTATCTGGGGGCCATCGTGGGGCTTCTGCTGGTGATGCCGTTCGTTCAGGGAGAAATCAGTTTTCTGCACCTGCAGTTCCCTTCCCTCCAGGGGAAGTGGGTAACCGTCGGTTCCCTGCCAGAAGGAACATCCTCTTACGTGGACACAGATACGCAGCCCAACGCCAATTACCGTTACCGCATTGTCACAATAGCTCCGTCTNGAGATACCCTCTATCAGGCAGCCAGCAGTAAAGACACGGTCATCGTTTCTGGTGGCACGCTTCAGCGGGCGGTTGTGATCAATGTGCCGGAATACGCTTCTGGCCAGAGCGGACACGGCGTACTTCTCCAGCGGCAGGAAAGCGGCTGGGGCAGAGTGGGATCATTTATCCCCACCGGCCTGCTTTTTCTGCTTTTCGCTTTGCCCATTTTCCTGTTTGTCCGGGAACAAGCGGAGAACGGACGCAAGCCACTACCCGGCACGCGGCAAATATTCCAGGACGTCTGGGAAAGCCTGAGCAACACCCGGAAGTACCCGGGCGTTCTGCGTTTTTTGATCGCTAAATTTTTCTATGAAGAGGGCATCCAGACAGCCATCATCTTTATGGCGGTTTATGCTGTGAAGGTTATGGGCTTTCCCAATGAAGTGATTATTCCCTTCTTCATGCTCACTACCACGGCTGCGGCGGCGGGCTCGGTTCTGTTTGGATGGTTCACAGATCGGTTCGGTCCCAAGCCCACCTTACAGTTTGTGATCGGAAGCTGGGTCGTTTGCCTTTCGGCCGTTGTGCTGGTGAATGAAAAAATATGGTTCTGGATCCTGGGAAGTTTAATCGGCATCTTCATGGGGTCAACCTGGACATCGGCCCGGCCTCTGTTCATCCGGCTGGTACCAGAAGAAAAGCTGGCGGAATTTTTTGGACTCTATGCGCTATCAGGCAAGGCCGCTGCTATTGTGGGACCGCTCATCTGGTCGCTTGTGGTGGCCATCCTTGCACCGTACGGCGACCAGTTCCGTTACCGGGGTGCCGTTTTCTCCCTGACTTTGCTAATGCTGACGGGATTTCTCTTACTCTGGAAGGTCCCACACAGCCGCCCACACAGTACTGAAAAACTGCCCCAGACCGAATGAGTTGATTTGACCCGGAAATTGTGGTAACTTAACCACCCAGAACCGTCGATATGAAAAATTAGAATGAGGTGCATTTCAGCCAGGCCGCTGGACCCGGCCGGAAAAGCCGGAAGCCAGCTTCTGAAAAACAGCCAACGGATGTCTAAAGAAAAACCCAAAAAATCTGGAGCCGACCTTGCTGTACGAATCAGACTTTCTGGTAATTGGTAGCGGCATTGCCGGGCTCACTTTTGCCCTGAAAGTGGCTCCGTACGGGAAAGTTCACATCATCACAAAAAAGGAGCGGGCGGAATCCAATACGAACTACGCCCAGGGGGGAATTGCTTCGGTTCTGAGTCCTGGAGATTCCTTCGAAAAACACATCGAAGACACCCTGAAAGCCGGAGATGGCCTGTGCCACGAGGATGCTGTACGGCTAATTGTGGAAAATGGCCCACGGCTCGTCCAGGAGCTTATCGAACTGGGTGTGGAATTTAGCCGCAGGGAGAACGGCTCGCTGGACCTTGGTCGCGAAGGAGGACATTCCGTC
>MTOL01000066.1 GCA_002011685.1 Deferribacteres bacterium JdFR-76 | reverse complement strand
TGGAAAAGGGTGTGAGAAAGCCAGTAGATAATTTTTCTTTTTCTGACGGGATAGCTGTGGCGTATCGCGCTCATCGAAACTGACGGTTAGAACCTGATATTCCACGCCCGGCTTCAGATCAACCTTGTCCAGAACATCGACGATACCGCTGATAAGCGGGCTGCAGATGCCCGGGCATCGGTAATAAATCAGGGATAAAAGTGTCGGCCGGGTGATCAGGTCCCGGAGATACACTGTATCGCCCATCTCATTCAGAAATGGAATATCCAGCGGAACAAAATTTCCGAGCTTCTCTTCCACACCCACGTCTTCGGAGGGGAGAGACCGCTGCGCCAGCAACGCCCCCGAAAAAACGAAAAGAAAAAAAACTATCAGGACAACCCGCTGAACCTTCATAAAGTTTCTGGCCTCCATATCACTCGTTCGCTGAAGCCCATTTTCTTATTGTTCTCCTTCCGGCCTCCCGGATTTTTCATCCCCACAGCCGGAGGCAAAATATATCCAAGATTTTTTTCCGTGTCAAGAAAAATAGATATTGAGAAACAATTTTAATATCTTCGAAAAGGCGATCGGCCCAAAATAGCGTTCAAATCAACTGAAAAGGGCTGTAACGAACCGTCGTTCCACCGGCCGATTTGGCTCAAAATTTCTTGTGGATAAACCGCAGCTATGTTACCGGCTCTTTCCGGATAGTGGAGATCCTGGGCAGACGCAGCAGAAATTGAATAATGACATCAAACCTTCTTATTCGGGAAAGCTTTCTATCCATTTGCCGGTTTTGGTCGACAATATAAAATCTATGGCTTCAAATGGCAAGGTAGAAAATTGTATCTTTTTAAATTTTTGCGGCTTTCCAATAATATTTGCCTTCTCGCGATTCAAACTGTACGTTTAATAAAAAGAGGAGAATGTATCATGAAGATTTTGCTCGAGGCACTAGCTGCCGGCTTCTTCACATCGGCCCTTGCAATTATTCCGTTGGTGGCCATAGCCGGAGAAAAAGGGGCGGTCCAGGAAGGACAAAAGGCGCCTGACTTCCAGCTGAAAGATCAGCACAACAAATCCCACCGGCTCCGTGACTATCTGGGCAAAAAGCACGTCGTGCTCTATTTCTATCCCAAAGATGATACACCCGGATGCACCAAAGAGGCCTGCAGTTTCCGGGACGAACGGGCTATATTCGATTCTCTGGAAACGGCAATTCTGGGTATCAGCGTGGACGATGCCGCCTCCCATGCACAGTTCGCCAGCAAATACAATCTGAATTTTCCCATCCTCAGCGATGTTAACAAAGAGGTTTGCCGCAAATACGGCACTCTCAGTCCCTCCGGAATGGCCAAACGGATGACATTTGTGATCGATAAAAACGGAACGATCCGAAAGATTTACCACGAGGTGGACGTGGACAGGCATTCTGCTGAAGTGGCAGAATTCATTCGGGAAAATCTGCTGAACCCATCCGGGCATTCATAGCTGGACCATGGGCAATAACCATATCACCATTGCCGTCGTTGAAGATGATCCGGACACCCTGGAGGTCCTGCGCTTTAATCTGGATCTGGAGGGCTACCGGGTCCAGGCCTTTTCAGATGGAGAGGAAGCGCTGGAACAGCTCCTCCGGGAACCGCCGGATCTACTGATTCTCGATTTGATGCTGCCCGGCATGGGCGGACTGGACATCGCCCGGGCCCTGCGCAGCGAATCCCACACCCGGGACTTGCCCATCCTAATGCTTACCGCCCGCTCAGCAGAGGAGGATGTGGTGCTGGGGTTCCAGCGCGGCGCAGACGATTACCTCGCCAAACCCTTCCGCATCCGCGAACTGCTGGCACGGGTTCGGGCTCTTTTGCGCCGTGCGGGAAAACTGGACAAGAAAAAGATCCGCTTTCGCGACCTCTACATCGACCTGGAACAGAACACAGCAAGAGATGAGCGCGGGACCATCCAGCTCCGGCCAAAAGAACACCGGCTCCTGCTGGCTCTCTTTGAGGCCCAGGGAAAACTGCTCCGGCGGGAAGAGATCTTGGACCGTGCCTGGGGTTACGATTATTACGGCGATCCGCGAACGGTGGATGTGCACATCCGCCGCCTTCGGGAAAAACTTGGTCCTAACGCCGATCTCATACAGACTGTAAAAGGGTTCGGTTACCGCCTTCACCCTGACGTATTCGAGGAAAAACCATAAGCTTCTTCCGGCGGCACCGGTCATCTGAAGCCGTTTCTGGCAAAATCATTCCCTGCCAGGAACATAGCACACGGATCAATTTCTGCTTAATATTGGCGAAAAGGATTCGTATATTTGTACCATCAGGTTCGGCCGAACTTTTCTTATCCGGATGTAAACGAAGATGAACCGTCTCGCTCGTTTTGGGAAATGGCGATATTGGCAACTTTTTACCGCCGGGACGATCGTGGTGTTGCTCCTGGCCCACCTCTGGCTCTACCAGCGGTTGCGCCAGTTTGTGCTGGATTATACATTTGGAGAGCTGGAATCCAAAGCAGAACTGGCAACGACCCTTCTTTCCATTGTCAGCCGGGAAAACCCTCACATCGATTTGCAGGAGNTGGCTCGCCGGGTAAAAATGCGCGTCGGCACCCGGGTTACCTTTATCCGCAAAGATGGACAGGTGCTTGCAGATTCGGACGTTCCTGATGTTTCCGAAATGGACAATCACCGTAACCGGCCAGAAATCCAGCAAGCTCTAAAAGAAAAAGTGGGCAAAAGCTACCGGTTCAGCCAGACCACTCGCCACCGGATGTTTTATGTGGCCATCAAACAGAATGGACTTCCCTTTTTCGATGGCATTTTGCGTCTCTCCTATTACTCGGAGCGGGTGCACCAGAACCTGGCGGCGGTAAAAGCAAAAGTCACCGCCTCTTTTTTTCTCTTCGCCTTTCTCTTCCTGACGCTCGGATCGGCCCTGCTTTTCGCCATCTGGCATCCTTTTGACCGGTTCAACCTGGAAATGAAGAAAATCATCACCCGGCGAGAACAACTGGATCTGGCACAGCTGCCGTCCGGACGCGACTGGAGAAGCATCCGACGCGGACTGGAAAATCTGGTGAGTGACCAGGCGAAGGTTGAAAAAGAACTGGCCTTTCGCTCGCAGCTACTGGATGGCGTGTTCAGGACCTTCTCTCTTCCTGCAGCGCTTGTGGACCGATCCGGGAAAATTCTGGAAATCTCCACCCGTTTTAGCGAAATTTTTGCCGGTGGGCGTGAACTTCGCAGCGACCAAAAAATCCACGAAATTCTGCGCCTGCCGGAACTGGAAGGCCGACTGCGGGATGGTCCCTTTCCGGCTGAATTTTCGATGGAGCTTCTCTCACCCGAAGGGCGAAGAACCTTCCGGTGCATCATTTCATCTTTCCAGGCGGGAGATGAAGCGTACCGCCTTCTGCAATTTTTCGACGAAACGGAGTTAAAAAAGCTGCGGGCCATCCGGAGGGATTTTGTTGCCAACGTTTCACATGAGCTCAAAACACCTCTCACGTCGCTTATCGGTATGCTGGACACGTTGAATTCCAGGCAAACTTTACCGCCCAAAAAAGCCGAAGAATTTCTGCACCGCTGTTTCACCCAGGCAAAGCGCATGGAACAGCTGGTACTGGACCTGCTGAAACTGAGCGAACTGGATCAGGGTAAAGCCCTGCACCGGACTGCTTTCCGGGTGAAAGAGCTTTTTTCTGAAATCCTCCGCTTCTTCCATCCGCAGGCAGAAAAGAAAGGGTTGCAGCTTCAGCTTGACCTGCCCGATCCGGACCTGCTCCTCACCGCTGACCGACAACAGATCCGGGAGGTTCTCGAGAACCTGGTGCAAAACGCCATCCAGTACACAAACCCGGGGGGAACCATCCGCATGTCCGCCCAGAAACACAACGGCCATGTCAAGTTTGAAGTCCAGGATACTGGAATCGGGATCAACAGGAAATTCCACCAGCGCATTTTCCAGCGTTTCTACCGGGTAGATGCGGCCCGCTCCATGCATCCATCCGGAACAGGACTGGGGCTTGCCATTGCCCGGCACATCGTGGAACTGCACGGAGGGGAAATCGGCGTGGAAAGTGAGCCCGGAAAAGGAAGCACCTTCTGGTTTACCGTACCTGTTGAACCACCGAAACGGAACGGAACGATCTGAAACGGGAGAAACGATGGAACGACCTTTTCGGCACCAGGAAAATCCTGAAGAACCGCGGCAGGAACGCCGCGCTGCAGCCATTGCTCATCCTAACATTGCCCTCATCAAATACTGGGGCAAGCGCGATGTAAAACTTAACCTGCCGGCCGTCGGCTCCATTTCCATTACGCTGGATGTTTTTGAGACGCGAACCGGGGTGACATTCCGGCCGTCTCTGGAGGAGGATCGGCTTATTCTCAATGGCCGGGAGGTGCACGGTCCTGAGCTCCGCCGTGTTTCCCGCTTTCTGGATCTGGTCCGAAAGGAAGGGCAACTCTCCTGGAAAGCCGAAATCCGTACAGAAAATAACTTTCCCACCGGTGCCGGGCTGGCATCCTCGGCTTCGGCCTTTGCAGCCCTGGCCCTGGCGGCAACCCGTGCAGCCGGACTGACAATGGACCGTCGTTCCCTGTCCATTCTGGCCCGCAGAGGATCGGGCTCGGCAGCCCGGTCACTTTTCGGAGGGTACGTGCGCATGTACCGCGGCACACGCAAAGATGGTCTGGATGCCTACGCCGAACAGATCGCTCCAGCCGAATACCTCCCGNTGACCGTACTGGTGGCCGTGGTTTCCCGGAGCCGAAAGTCCATTGGTTCCACCCGGGCAATGCAGCAAACGACCCTTACATCCCCCTTCTTTCAGGCCTGGATGGAGCAATCGCCGCGAGAGCTGGGCGAAATGGAAAAAGCGATTCTTGAAAAAGACTTTA